>JAYSQR010000027.1:0-10391 GCA_043721435.1 Nitrosospira sp.
CATGGCTTTTCTGGTGATCAGGATTGGCCTACTCTCGGCGGTGATACGTGGATTGTTGTCGCAACAGGCGAAGCTAATAGAAGACAAGCACCGTGAAATGCTCAAGGATGCGCATGAAGGGCTGACGAATCAGGGTGACCGGCTATCCGAGATGTTGAGCAAGACTTCCGAACAGTTGCGCAGCATGGTGGAAGGAAGGCTCGATCAAATCAGCGGCAAGGTTACCGAACGTCTCGATGAGGGATTCAAAAAGACCAACGATACTTTCATCAGCGTAATGACGCGGCTGGCGACTATCGATGAGGCACAGAAAAAAATAGACGGCCTCACCACTAACATGTTGAGCTTGCAGGAACTGCTCGGTGACAAACGTTCGCGCGGCGCATTCGGCGAAGTGCAGTTGGAGGCGCTGGTACGCAATATTTTACCCGCGGGCGCTTATGCGATGCAGCACACGCTTTCCAACGGCAGCCGCGTCGATTGTGTGTTGCATCTACCGCCTCCCACCGGCATGGTGGCGGTGGATTCAAAATTCCCGCTGGAAAATTATCATCGCATGTTTGATCGCGATGCGAACGATACCGACCGAGCACTGGCACAAAAGCAGTTCAGGGCGGATGTGAAAAAGCACATAGACGACATCGCCGGCAAATACATTCTGCCGCCTGAAACCTGCGATGGTGCAGTGATGTTCGTTCCGGCGGAAGCGGTGTTTGCCGAAATCCATGCTTACACTGCCGATGTGGTGGATTACGCCATGCAGAAACGGGTATGGATAGTCTCCCCCACCACGCTGATGGCGGTACTGAACACTGCACGCGCGGTACTGAAGGATGTGGAAACGCGCGAGCAGGTGCATATCATCAAGCATGAGCTGTCCGGACTCGGCAAGGATTTCGGGCGCTTCGACGAACGCATGAAAAAACTCGCCGAGCATATTCGCCTGGCCAATCAGGATGTAGAGGAAGTGCATATCTCCAGCCGCAAAATCAGCCAACGCTTTGCCAAGATCGAGGCAGTGGAACTGGATGTGCCACAAGTGGAAAACAAGCCGGCACTGAAGTCTGATGAAGACCGATCCTGAAGTGCAATGTCCTGGAACTTGAAAACCTGGCGTCAGCAGCGCATTCTCACCCATGAACTGGTGTCGGATGGTCTCTGGCAAGGAGCGGTGAAACGGCTGCGATTTCTGCGCGGCCTGACTCCGGATGAGCTTGCGCGCTTGCGCCAAAGTGTCACTCTGTTCCTACACGCCAAGCAAATCAATGGGGCTGGCGGCCTCGCGATCACCGAACCAATGCGCGTGATAATCGCAGCGCAGGCCTGTATCCTGATTCTGAATCTCGATTTGGATTACTACGACGGCTGGGTCGAGGTCATTGTCTATCCCGGCGAGTTCATCCGCGACTATGAATACACCGATGAAGACGGCATAGTGCATCGCACGCGCGAGCCGTTGAGCGGAGAGTCATGGTCGGCCGGGCCGGTGATTCTGTCGTGGGAAGATGCCGCTGGCACTGGTGCGGAGCCGGGATATAACGTCGTGATACACGAATTCGCCCACAAACTGGACATGTTGAATGGCGATGCCAATGGCTATCCTGCACTGCATTCCGGCATGAGCCGACAGGCATGGAGCGACGTGTTCAGCAAGGCTTATGCGGATTTCTGCAGACAGTTGGATGCCGATGAAGAAACCGTCATCGACCCCTATGCCGCCGAAGATCCGGCAGAATTTTTCGCGGTATTGAGTGAGGCATTTTTTGAAATGCCGCTGCTGATAAAACAACACTTCCCGGAAGTGTACGAGCAGCTTGCCCTGTTTTATCGACAGGATCCGGCACAACGGTGGAGCAGTCCATGAACGGATATTTTGTTTGCGGTGATATCGGCGGCACCAAGACCTGGTTGCAGGCACTGCATTCGAATGACGGCGCGCTGCAGGTGCGCTACGAGCAGCAATACGACAGCCGTACCTACGCCGATTTTTCAGATGTCCTCAGGGATTTCCTGGACAAGGCCGGAATGAAGCATACGGATTGCAGCCCAGCGGCTGCCTGCCTGGCTGTAGCAGGACCGGTGGTGGCGCAGCGGGCAAAACTCACCAATCTGCCGTGGCTGATGGATGCCGCCGCCATTGCAGCGGAATTTTCCATCCCCAATGTAAAACTCATCAATGATTTTGAGGCGGCGGCACTGGGGATAGAAATGTTACCCGGGAGCGATCTGGTAACGTTACAACCGGGCAAGCCGGAGGCCCAAGGGGTGCGAGTAGTGCTGGGCGCAGGTACCGACATGGGCGTGGCGTGGCTTGTCTGGCAGGGAGGGCGTTATCTGCCGCTGCCTACGGAAGCGGGACACATGAACTTCGCTCCGGCGAATAAATTGCAAGCCGATCTGCTCGAGTACCTATGGAGAAAATTCGATCATGTCCCGGTCGGGCGGGTGCTGTCCGGCTCCGGTCTAACGGAGATATTCAACTTTCTGCAAGCAAGCCTGGGGACGAGTTCTGGGTTGGTGCAAACAACTCTGGGCAGCAATGACGCAGCGCAGGTAACTGACCTTGCAATGAACCGCAAGCATCCCATCGCAGTAAAGGCGCTCGATCTGTTTGTTGAAATCTATGGCGCCTATGCCGGGAATCTGGCGCTGGCAGGACTGAGTCGCGGCGGAGTGTATGTAGCCGGAGGCATTGCGCCAAAAATTATCGATAAACTGAGAGAAGGCGGTTTCATGCGGGCTTTCTGCAGCAAGGGAGGTTTCTCTGCAATGATGAGCGAGATTCCGGTGCATGTGGTGATGAATCAGAAAGTCGGACTGCTGGGTGCTGCACAGGAAGCGCAGCGCATGCTGAATGTATAAACGGGTAAAGTCCAGAAAAAAATTAACCCCGATAATCGGCCAATTTGAGATTATGTTTTTTTATCTTGGCATAGACAGAACGTGGCGTAATGTTCATCTCCATGGCCACTTTCTTTATATCCCCCTGATGCACCTTTAAAGTTGTCGCAAGAAATGCGTGCTCAACTCCGGTCAGGGCGCGTTCTTTTACATCCTTCCATTCATCGACATTGTTTGTAGCGGCTGGAAGTTCCAAATCCAGTTGGGTCATTTCCTTGCCAGTGGCGAATAAAAGGCTGCGTTCAAGGATATTTTCCAATTCACGAACGTTACCTGGCCACGGGTATGCACGAATTTTCCGCATCACCTCACGGCTGACCGATTCGACGGCTTTATTATATTTCTTGCTCATGCGCTGCAATATGAATTGAACCAGATAAGGCAGATCTTCGGGACGTTCGGCCAGGGGCGGAATATTTAACCGAACCACGTTAATCCGGTAATACAGATCCTGGCGAAATCTCCCTTGTTTAACCAGTTCCTCCAAGTTCTGATTGGTCGCGGAGATTATTCGCAGATCAACCGATAGTGTTTGCTTGCCACCGACCCGTTCCAGTTCTCCTTCCTGTATCACCCGTAACAATCGCGTTTGTGCGGCGGCGGATAACGAATCGACTTCGTCCAGAAACAGAGTGCCCCCTTCGGCTCTCTCGAAATAACCCTGATGAACCTCAATAGCACCGGTAAAAGCGCCTTTCTCGTGCCCAAACAGTGCACTCTCAATCAGGCTTTCCGGAATTGCACCGCAATTAATCGGAATAAAAGGTCTCTGACTGCGCCCGCTCATGGCGTGAATGGCTCGTGCAATCAATTCCTTGCCAACGCCAGTCTGGCCTTGAATCAACACTGTCGCTGAAGTAGGCGCAATCACTTCGACGGATTGCAATATCTTTTGCATGGCGGGTGATTTGGCAATAATCACCGGCGGCTGCTGTTTCTTGGTGGTGGGTTTGGATTGTTTGCGCCAAATCTGCTGCATGCTTTCCTCAATGCGGGAATGCAGATCATCGATATCCTGCTTTTCCTTGATCGGCGTCGTGTCGGTGTATTCGATTCCTGGGCGTCCTTTTGCCGCATTCGGATTGGTGTACACACATACTTCGCAGTGGCCATCGCGCTGGGCTATGCTTTTCTTGATCTCCACTTTGGCGTAGCCGAAGTTTCTGGCTGCGATGCCGCCGAAGACGCTGGAGGTCATGCGGCATAATTCCGGGGAGTTGGTAACCTGCTCACCAAAGGGACAACAGGAATTGGTAACAGTTATGCAATCCTGATTGCTGGATGCCAATGAAAATTTACCGCCGATATTGTTTTTAAGCCCGAGGATAAGCTCGGTATAGCTTTCAATATCCAGCAAACCGTTTTTCCGGGTATCGCCACGATAGGTTTCTTCAAAAAAGCAGCCGGCAGTTTTAGCTATGTGTTCAATCAATTCTTCACTATGCTGCTGGCCCTGTTGTTCGCTGGCATGTATCAGTTCAAGAATGAAAGTTTGCAGAAAAAAAACCGGGGTCAGATCGGAAAAAGAATCGCTTTTCATGATGGGGTTGTGAAATTGAACTTCACTCATTGAAGCACAATTTCTCTCTCCAGGCAAAAACATAAAACAACCCATTGTTATACAGAGTTAATTATATGTCAGCGCGCTGGCATAGCACTTGCTGTTATGTAATACCATTCAAACAAAAGGAACTGATCATGAATCAAGAAAGACCACCCCTGGATCCGCATCCGCTCAGTGAATATGTCGCCTGGGCTGGGGCACGTAACCGGGAGCCTCTGCTGGGTGTCTTAAAAGAAAAACTACCCAAGGAATCAAGCCAGGTTTTGGAGTTGGCCAGCGGCAGCGGCATGCACATCAACTACTTTGCCCCGCATTTCGGGCATTTGCACTTTCATCCCTCCGATAAGGATCACGAGGTTCTGGATAACATCAAGAAATTGTCAGTTGATCATGGCAATGACAATATTGCCGATCCTGTACATCTCGATTTAACCAAACCTGAGACCTGGTTCAATGTAAACAATTATGGGGGGTTTGCGGCGATTTTCTGTATCAATATTTTTCAGGTGGCACCCATTTCAATCGCTGATGGCATGATGGAATGTGCCTCACGTTTATTGAATAGTGACGGCTTTCTGCTGATTTATGGGCCATTCCAGATTGAAAGCGCGTTTACGACCGATTCCAACAAGGAATTTCATGATACGTTACGCTCTGCGGGTGTTCCGGAATGGGGTCTAAAGGATATCGCTGATCTGAAAAAAGCGGCGGCAAATCACGGTCTGGAATTAAAAGAAAAGATCGACATGCCGAGCAATAATTTCTCGTTGATATTTGGCAGAAAACCGGCATAAGCGACTATCTTTTCAACGTAATATCATCAAGAGAGACTATCAAGATTCCTGAAATGATAATAGCCGGAAAATAATACATGGCGTCACAACATTCAGCCGTTGTCATCGGGGTTGGCCCAGAACAAGGGCTGGGTGCCACGCTTGCCAGCCATTTCGCAGCAAAAGGCCTGCACGTTTTTATCGCCGGGCGGAGTGAACACAAGCTGCAGCGCGTCGCTGAAGGTATTCGGCAACGCGGCGGTTCAGTTACTGTTGTAGTCGCCGATGCAACAATAGAGCAGGATGTCGCACAGCTATTCAAAATGGTTCAGTGTGGTGATTACGTTATCGATATTGCTGCTTACAATGTAGACAGCAATATACCAGCACCTTTGCTGGATATGGATATGAAAACCTTCACCATGCTCTGGCAGCAGAACTGCCTGGGTGCTTTTTTATTTGGCAAGGAAGCGGTCAATGCCATGAAGAAAAGAAAACAGGGAACATTATTTTTTACCGGCGCAACCGCGTCATTAAGGGCAAAACCGCCATTTACCGCGTTTGCGGCGGCAAAAGCGGGTTTAAGAGCATTGGCCCAAGGTATGGCAAGGGAATTTTCACCGCAGGGTATTCATGTAGTACATACCATTATTGACGGTGTGATCGATGGTGAACGAGCAAGAAATCAATTTCCCGGCTATGTTAAGGCCAAAGGCAAAGATGGCTTGCTGCAACTTGCTGCCATTGCCGAAACTTACTGGGCCATGCATAAGCAGCACCCAAGCGCATGGACGCATGAGCTGGATCTGAGACCGTTTAAAGAACCCTTCTAGGAGATATCATGTCAGAAGCAAAAAACTGGAATTTGCAAGGCAGCTATTTTGAAACCTGTAACTGCGAAACCGCTTGCCCTTGTGTCTGGCTTAACCCACCAACCGAGGGCAACTGTAAGCTGCTGGTGGCATGGCACATTGAACAGGGGCATCTGAATGATCAAGCACTGGATGGTTTGAATGTCGCGTTAGCGTGCTACTCGCCCGGACATATGAAAGATGGTAATTGGCAAGCGGCGTTATATGTCGACGAGCGGGCAACCGACCAGCAATTCGATGCCGTTGTGCAAATCTTCAGCGGCCAGCAGGGTGGACACCCGGCCATTCTAATGAGCTTTGTAACTGAAGTTTTAGGGATGAAAAGAGTGAAAATTGATTATCAGGAACAAGGCGGTCAGCGGCGATTGGTCATCCCCGATATCGCCCAGGCTGAAATCGAAAGCATTGAGGGCATAACCGGCGGACAGGCGACCATCAATAACCCACCTCTATGCGTGGTAACGAGTCATCCCACTGTCGTCGCCCGATCGAAAAACTACCATTATAAAGATTACGATAAGGACTGGACGTTTTCCGACCGCAACGGCTATTTCTCGGCATTTGTTTATCAGCCATAACCCCTTGTTAAAGGTACCTGCTACCGTATTGACGACCCTGGTGGCGTTTATTTTTGCTGCCTGGGGCTATCTTTTTTATCTGCAGTGGCAAATGACCAGCCTGCCGATGTCGGCGATGTGGATGCCACCATCGGAAACAGCGGCGTGGAGTGCCATGGACTTTGGGTTGGTTTATACGATGTGGGCCGTAATGATGGCAGCAATGATGCTGCCCTCTGCTCTGCCTATGATCCAGGCTTACACCCAAGTTTGCCGGCGAAGAACAAAAACACCCTCTAACTTAAGTTATATTTTTACTTCCGCTTATCTCTGGGTGTGGTTGATATTCAGTGTGGCTTTAACCCTGCTGCAATGGCAAATGCATGGTTTAGGCTGGCTGTCACCAATGATGGACAATCAAAATACGGCTATGGCCGCAGGTATTTTATTTCTGGCGGGTTCTTACCAGTTCATGCCGATAAAGAACGCATGCTTGACCCACTGTAAAACGCCGATGGGTTTTCTATTGAACGAGTGGCATGAGGGGCCCAGAGGAGCCTTTCATATGGGGTTGAAGCATGGAGCAACCTGCGTCGGCTGCTGTTGGGCACAAATGCTGATCATGTTTGCTGTAGGTGTAATGAATTTATTGGCGATGGCTCTAATTACCCTGCTGGTCATTTTTGAGAAATCCATGCCGCTTGAGTCAAAGCTTATTTGTAAAACCGTGGGGGTGGCATTTTTTGCGTGGGGAATCCTGTTATTAGTGTCCTAGCGTCTGAATGCTCTTTAGATGCCCAACGCTGCTTTGGCTGGCGTATATTTGAGCTTCAAGGCATTCGCCACCGCCTGGTAGGTAACCTGTCCAGCGTGGATATTGAGGCCGTTTAGGAGATGTGGATCGTCAACGCAGGCCTGCCTGATACCTTTGTTGGCCAGCGCCACCGCAAAAGGCAGTGTGGCGTTATTGAGTGCGAAGGTCGAGGTACGCGCGACCGAGCCCGGCATATTTGCAACGCAGTAATGCGTGACGCCATCCACCACATAGACCGGATTAGCGTGGGTGGTGGCACGGCTGGTCTCGAAACAGCCGCCCTGATCGATGGCGATGTCGATCACGACCGAACCGGGACGCATTCGCTTGATCATCTTGCGGCTAACCAGCTTGGGGGCCGTAGCGCCCGGCACCAGCACCGCGCCGATCACCAGATCGGCATTGATCACATATTGCTCGATCGAATCCACCGTCGAATAGATGGTATTGAGGCCGGCACCGAACAGCTCATCCAGTGCGCGCAGACGGTCCGGGTTCTTGTCGATGACTGTGACGGTGGCTTCCATGCCAAGAGCGATGCGCACCGCATGAGTACCCGCAATGCCGCCGCCGATCACGACCACGTTGGCCGCTTTCACGCCCGGCACACCGCCGATCAGAATGCCTGCACCGCCCTGAGTCTTTTCCAGATAATGTGCGCCGATCTGCACTGACATGCGGCCAGCGACCTCGGACATCGGTGCCAGCAGAGGCAGTCCACCGCGAGCATTGGTCACGGTCTCATAGGCGATAGCGCTACAACCAGATTTGATCAAGCCTTCGGCCTGCTCCGGATCAGAGGCCAGATGCAAATAGGTATAGAGTATCTGTTGCTGGCGCAACATCCTGCACTCGTCAGGCTGCGGTTCCTTTACCTTCACGATCAAGTCGGCTGCAGCGAATATTTTGGCTGCATTCCTGGCGATGGTTGCGCCTGCTGACTTGTAATCCGCATCGTTCAGGCCGATGCCCGCACCCGCCCTGGTTTCAACCAGCACCTTGTGGCCCTGGTGAATCAATTCGCGCACCGAGGAAGGTGTCAGGCCCACGCGGTACTCGTGATTCACAATCTCTTTTGGCACGCCGATCAGCATGTTTTTGCTCCGGATCTAAAGTTGTGCCGGATGTTTAACCGGCGTGATGGCTCTCAATTCCAAAAGGGGAATGGCTGGGTAATGATACCCTAAAATGCATGAGCTCATTTTTGAGTATTCCTCGGAAATTTATCCTGATTGCATTGATGCTTCCAACAATTTTCCTTAGCTCATGGATGGCGTCATGCTGCCGGCCTCACCAACCGGCTTGACCATTCAATAGTCCTTGCAACAACTCCCTTCCGGCGCTAGCATGCTACGAAGTAGTCGCTACATCTGAATTACTTGCCGTCGCCCACAAATCCAAATAATCAGACCATCAACCATAGCGGCTTACGGCGGATAAACCGGCGTCGCATGACAACAGGAGAAATCTATATGAATCGCATCATGTCCATTATCACAGCCACGACATTGGCCGCAGCGCTGGTTGGCTGCGCGCAGGTGCCGTCGGCACCGCTAGCCAATAATTTCAAGGATGGCGAGTTGCCGGTGCCCGCAGACTACAAAAGCTGGCCCAAATTCCTGTCCGAGGTACAGCGTCCCGAGGTCAAACAAGTCCGCGAGATCTATATCAATCCGCTTGGACATCGCACGCAAGCAGGAGAGGCTTTCCCCAATGGCACCGTCTCTGTGATGGAAATTTACAAGGCACGGGAAGCAGCCGATGGCTCGCCGCTCAAAAACTCCGATGGCAAGTTCGTCAAAGGTGAGTTATTGAAAATAGCCGTGATGGGAAAAGGTGCCGGCTGGGGTGAGAGCGTCATACCGGTGGAACTGAAGAATGGCGATTGGATCTACGCCATCTATCTGGCTGACGCGAAAACAAAAGCACCGGATGATACCGCAACCTGTCGTGCCTGCCACTTGCCGCTGGCAGACAAGGATTATATTTTCCGTTACGACGAGTACTTCCAGAAGCGCGCAAACCAGTAAACAGTTGGCATTCGTCAACCCGGGCGACGATACTCTAAGTGCGCCCGGAGTGGTATGGAACGACTGTCACCGGCAAGCCGAATAGAGAAAGGATGAAGAAGAGGAAGGGAAAATTCCAAGTCATTATTTTTACTGGTGCCCGGAGCCGGAGTCGAACCGGCACAGCCGTTTCCAGCCGAGGGATTTTAAGCCGGATTATAGGCAATACACCGAGGTACGCCGGGCTACGACACAGCCCTCTTGAGCAGGTTTCCTCTCGAAGCATCAAGTCCCATGATACCACGGTGTTCGACCCAAATCGACCCGGTTCCCTTTTGCTTGGCTCCTAGCTGGCTCCTGGAAATCGGGTATTTCCAGGAGCATTCATGGCTAAGATCAAATTGACGAAAACGGTTGTTGACGCAGCACAACCTCAATCCACTGACGTTGAACTACGTGATACCTTGGTGCCGGGCTTTCTGTGCAAGGTTACTCCGGCAGGCCGCAAGGTCTTCATGATTCAGTATCGCACCAACGCCGGCGAGCGCCGTAAACCGTCGCTTGGGCTGTTCGGCGAGTTGACCGTCGAGCAGGCCCGTGCGCTTGCGCAAGACTGGCTGGCCGAGGTTCGCCGTGGCGGTGATCCAGGCGGCGAGAAGGCAGATGCGCGCAAGGCACCGACCGTCAAGGAGCTGTGCACTCGATTCATGGAGGACTACTCCAAGACCCGCAACAAGCCGAGCACCCAACGCTCATACCAGCATCAAATCGATCGCTCAATCATTCCCGCCTTCGGCAGCAAAAAAGTCCCTGAAATCACGCGCATGGACGTGATTGCGCTGATGAAGCGCAAGGAGAAATCACCCATACAAGCCAACCGTGTGCTCGGCTGCATCCGCAA
>JAYSQR010000028.1:0-29501 GCA_043721435.1 Nitrosospira sp.
CCAGTTATCACAAGCCTTTTCAGGCAGCGGGCAGTTTTCAGAACAGGCCTATTTCGCTAATCAACTAAATCTGTTCGATTTTTAACCGGACACTACTGAGAGAATCGTTAGATTAAATGAAAACAAATCGGCGCTATATAGCCGTCAAATTCTTGGGCACATGCGCAGAGCTCACGCCGTGTCCATTTGCGTGGCCGTGAATCCCGTGATGGGGATGGTCAGGCTCAGGCATAGTTATATATTTTGTGATTGATCAGTAGGGAGTGCGCAACTCCGCTAGTCCATTTTGCGCAACACTCGGGCAATTAAGGGGCAACACTTAAACCACATGATCCGGTTCGAGCGCGCACGCAATGTCCTCATTTATTTCGATCTGAATCGTCGCGTGATCAATTTTGAAACGCTCTTGCAGTTCACGCGCAAGCTGTGCCAGAAATTCGTCACCGGGATGACCGTCCGGCATCAAACAATGGCAGGTCAAAACTGTTTCAGTGGTACTCATCGACCAGATATGCAGATCATGAATTGCAGTCACGCCGGATTGTGCTTTGAGAAAAGCGCTGACCTCATCCAGCTTGAGTCCGATTGGCACTGCATCAAGCGACATCCCAACCGCGTCACGTAGCAGGTTCCAAGTTCCTACCAGAATGATGGCAGCAATAGCAAGGCTCACGAGTGGATCGATCCATGTCCAACCGGAGAAAAATATTAAGCCACCTGCTGCTGCCACGCCCAAAGAAACCAGCGCGTCATAGACCATGTGTAGATAAGCACCCCGCACATTAATGTCACCCTTGCGTCCAGAGGCGAACAGCCACGCTGTGACACCATTAATGACTATACCAACCGTAGCCACCACCATAACGGTGATGCTGGCGATTTCACCCGGCTCCGACAGGCGGCGTACGCCTTCAATCGTAATTGCGCCGACCGCTACTAGAAGCAGCATCGCATTAACGAGCGCAGCCAAAATCGTGGCGCGTCGTAAACCATAGGTGTAATTTTGAGAAGGTGCGCGCCGTGCCAGCACCGTGGCAATCCACGCTATCACCAACCCTAGCACATCGCCAAGATTATGACCCGCATCGGCTATCAAAGCCATGGAGTTAGCCAACAGGCCATACACCCCTTCAACAACGACGAAGCCGAGATTGAGGACGATGCCAATGGCAAATGCAGCCGTCAAATTCTTGGGCACATGCGCAGGACTCACGCCGTGTCCATCTGCGTGGCCGTGAATCCTGGGATGGGGATGGCCAGGCTCAGTCATAGTTAAATATTTTACGATTGATTAAGGGAGTACGCAACTCACTTACAGACCGGCCAATCCTGCGGCGAAGAAGAGTGCGCAACATTACCTCATTAGCATAGCCAACCTGGGCGGCAATCAGATCAACGTTGTCGCTGCTCATTTGCAGCAGGTGTACCGCGCGCTCGACCCGAAGATCCTGAATACAAGAAAGCGGGCCGTCACTCATGCCACTTGGCACAAACCGATATCTTCACTAAAGTCTGCCTCTCGTAGTTCAACTTCAGAAAGGAGAAATTATCATGGTAAAAGTTGCTTTGTTAGTACGTTTGCAAGCCAAACCCGGGAAAGAAGCCGCTGTCGCCAGTTTCCTTGAAGGCGGCCTAGCCCTGGCGAATCAGGAAGCCACCACGCCAGTCTGGTTTGCGCTACGGCTGGGGCCATCGACTTTCGGTATCTTCGATGCCTTCGCTGACGAAGCAGGACGCTCGGCACATTTGGCCGGCCCAATCGCAGCGGCGCTGATGGCCAATGCCGCCGAGTTACTCGCCGAACCGCCGCAGATCGAGCATGTAGACGTACTTGGTGCCAAACTTCCGCACTGAAAACCGTAGTCAGCAGCCCGGATCAAGCACAGCGAAATCCGGGCTACATTCCATCCGGGCTACGCTGGCCGAACCAGAGAAAATTTGCAGCAGATTCTGGACTTGACTACCTAAGGCGCCTTCTTCGGCATGCGTTTTGCCGCGCTCATCGCCTTGAGATAAGCGATGATTTCCTCTGTGACCCGCGCCCGGTTCGGAATCTCTTTGGCCAATGCCGGCATCACCGTGTTGTAGCGGACACTCGCCGGATTCTCGATCCAGCGCGTCAGGTACTCAGGTTTGATGTACTCGACCACACTGGCCGGGTAGTTGAGTTCAGGCGCCTTGCCGCCGCCTTCGCCGTTGATCGTATGGCATGCCAGGCAATACTTGCGAAAGTGCAGGAAACCGCGTTGCGCTTGCAGGGATGCTTGGGCTGGCGGGGAAAGATTTGGAAAACGAGTCGAGAACGCCGTGAGTTCGACGCCTATCACCTGGTAAGGCATGCCGGAAGCGCCGTCGTCAAGCAGCGCTTTTGATTTCAGATTGTCCCACACCAGGTAGAGCGGTCCAAGCTGGACCAGCTCATTATTCTGCAATACGTTGACCAGTGTGAACGGCGTATCGTCGGCACTGGCAAAAGCGAAATACGCATCGTGGGCGAGAAATCTTGCCACCGGAATACTCGGTTGATATCCATCCGCAGAGGTAAATACGATTTCCTCTGTTTGCTCCCATCCCTTGCCGAAGATGTGATCCAACAGCGGCCGCACCGGATAAGCCTGGTAGGTGCGTTCTTTTTTCTCGTGTGCCTCGAAAATCTTGAGCGAGACTGCGGCGGCGATGGTGCCAAGATCGCCCAAGGTCAGGATTCTGACGACCCGGCCTTGATCCTTGAACTCGATGCTGGTGTCGTTTTGCGAGAATGCCGGTGCTGGCAGGAAAATGTTGCCGCACAGGACAACGAGCATGAATTGAATATGACGGAAGTTTCTTGCAACTCGCATACCCCTGCTGCCAATCTTGCCGGAATCAGGCGACACCATATTGCGTGCGATAGCTTTGCACCGCTTGCAGATATTGCACCAAGTCATCTCTGTCCTGCAGGTAATGCATGATGCTGTCCAGATTGACAATGCTGACGACCGGAATTCCATAGGCATGCTGGACTTCCTGCACTGCAGACAGCTCTCCGCTGCCGCGCTCCATCCGGTCAAGAGCGATGACGACCCCGCAGGGGGTGGCGCCTGCTGCGCGAATCAGCTCGACCGACTCGCGCACCGAGACACCGGCGGAGATGACATCGTCCACAATCAGCACCCGTCCGGCAAGCGGCGCGCCGACGATGCTGCCGCCTTCGCCGTGATCCTTTGCTTCCTTGCGATTGAAACAGAAAGAGTGGTTATGCCCGCTCTCAGCCAGAGCGATGGCGATGGCGCTAACCAACGGAATACCTTTGTAGGCTGGACCAAATAACATGTCAAACGGAAGCTGGGCGGCGAGTATGGCTTTCGCGTAAAATTGCCCGAGCCTGCGCAGCGAGTCGCCGTCGTTGAACAAACCGGCGTTGAAGAAATACGGTGACATCCGCCCCGCTTTAGTTTTGAACTCACCAAAACACAGCACGTTGCGGTGGATGGCGAACTCGATGAACTCCTGCCGGAAATCGGACATGGCTATGACGAACCGGAAAAACAGACGTGCGAATTATAACGCTTAACCTGAATGGCGTGCGCTCCGCCGCGAGCAAGGGCTTTTTCCACTGGCTGCCGCTGCAAGGAGCCGACATTATGTGCGTGCAGGAACTGAAAGCCCAGCCTGCCGACCTCTCTGGCGAAATACTCGCACCCGATGGCTACCACGGCTATTTCCACTGCGCCGAGAAAAAAGGCTACAGTGGGGTGGGGATTTACTGCCGGCGCAAACCCGACCAGATTATCGAAGGCGTGGGTGTCGCCGCGATCGACGCGGAAGGGCGCTATCTGCGCGCGGACTTCGGCAACTTGAGCGTGATTTCCATCTATCTTCCTTCTGGTTCCAGCGGCGAGCACCGGCAAGCCGCCAAGTTCTTTTTTATGCAACAGTTTTTCCCGATACTCAAACAGCTCGCGGCCAGTGGCAGGGAAATCATTCTGTGCGGCGACTGGAATATTGCCCACCAGCAAATTGATCTGAAGAACTGGCGCTCCAACCAGAAAAATTCCGGTTTCCTGCCAGAGGAACGTGCCTGGCTCAGCGAGGTTTTCGACCAGCTTGGATGGATCGATGTGTTCCGCCGCATCAACCCGGAGCCGGAGCAATACACGTGGTGGTCCAATCGGGGACAGGCCTGGGCCAAGAACGTAGGCTGGCGCATCGATTATCAAATTGCCACGCCCGCGATTGCCAGCAAAGCGACGCAGGTTTCGATTTACAAGACGGAACGTTTTTCCGATCACTCCCCGCTCATTATCGACTACGACTATCGCCTATGACGCCTGCTGAACCAGCCGGCTGGCTGCAAGCTTTCCGCATTTACACCCATCCGCGGGTGCTGGGGATGCTGTCACTGGGATTCTCGGCCGGGCTGCCGCTGTTGCTGATCCTCGGCACCCTGTCATTCTGGCTGCGGGAAGCCGGGATAGACCGTTCCACTATCGGCCACCTGAGCTGGATCGGACTGGCTTATGGTTTCAAGTGGCTGTGGGCACCGCTGGTGGATCGCCTGCCATTGCCGTTGCTGACGCGGCTGCTGGGCCGGCGGCGTGCCTGGCTGTTGCTGTCGCAAGCGGTCATCGCCGTCGCGCTGGTCGGCATGGCCAGCACTGATCCGCTCGAGAATCTGACGCATATGGTGTTTTTTGCACTGGCGGTGGCTTTCGCTTCCGCCACCCAGGATATCGCGCTCGATGCCTATCGCATCGAAGCCGTCGCACCGAGATTGCAGGGAGCAATGGCAGCCACGTATCAAGCAGGCTATCGCGTGGCGATGATTCTGGCTTCCGCCGGCGTGCTGTGGATAGCCGCGGCGGTAGCTCCCTCGGAAGCAATTTATGACCACGCACCCTGGCGCATTGCCTACCTAGTGATGGCTGCCTGCATGATGGTGGGTATTGTCACCACACTTATCATCCGCGAACCGGAAGTTCCTGTCAGCCACCTTATCTCGGAAAATGAAGCGCACGCCCGGCAGGCCATCGCCCACTGGAATCTGAATGCACCGCTCACGGCCACACTGGCCTGGCTGTATGGCGCTCTGGTAGCGCCTTTTCGCGATTTCATCGTGCGCCATGGCCGCCAGGCTCTGCTGATTCTGGCGCTGATCGCGCTTTACCGTATTTCGGATGTGGTGATGGGAGTGATGAGCAACCCGTTTTATGTGGATATGGGTTACACCAAGGACGAGGTGGCAACCGTGTCCAAGGTCTACGGCGTCATCATGACCATCGTCGGCGCAGCCATAGGCGGGGTGCTCACGGCAAAAATCGGCATCATGCGCACATTGTTCCTGGGAGCAGTACTATCGGCAGCGACCAATCTGCTGTTCGTCTGGCTGGCCGGGCGCGGCCACGACGTAACCGGGTTAATATTCACCATCTCCGCCGACAATCTGTCAGCCGGCATCGCTTCTTCGGCTTTCATCGCTTATCTTTCCGGTTTGACCAACTCCGCCTACTCCGCCACGCAGTACGCGCTGTTCAGCTCGGTGATGCTACTGCTGCCGAAATTCATTGCCGGCTTCAGCGGCGACTTCGTCGATGCCTACGGTTACGCCAGTTTCTTTACCGCCACCGCGCTACTCGGCCTGCCGGTGCTGGTGCTGGTGTGGCTGGCCGGGCGAGCAAAATTTGAGGCTATGGATTCCCCGCCGCGCTCCAGGTAATACCGGCAAAATCTTATTTCTGCCGTTCAAACCGATAAAACGCCAGCATTCCTAGCAGATTGGGTGCCAATGTGACCGGGTGATCGCCATTCATCACCCTGCGTTCGAGGATATGCACGCCATGCTGATGGCAGAATGCCTCAAAATCGCCCAGCGTACAGAGGTGGATGTTGGGTGTGTCAAACCACTGATAGGGTAGCGTCTCCGAAACAGGCATGTGGCCGAACACAACCTGCAAGCGATTTTTCCAGTAACCGAAATTAGGGAACGAGACGATGCCTTCCTTGCTTACCCGCAGCATTTCCCTGACGATGCCTTCGGTATGTTTCATTGCCTGCAGCGTCTGCGACAAAATCACGTAATCAAACGATCCCGATTCGAAACCGGACAGCCCCGATTCCAGATCGCTCTGAATCACGTTTACCCCGTTATTGAGACACCGCAGCACATTGGCATCGTCGATCTCCACCCCGTAGCCGCGGATATTGCGCGCATCGCGCAGGTAGCGCAGCAGCGAGCCATCGCCGCAGCCAAGATCAAGCACTCTCGCGCCCGGCTGCACCCATGCAGCGATGGCAGCGAAATCGGGTCGGGAGGCGATGGGTAGGATAGGGGCAGCAGTAGCGGTCATAATCGTCAAATTAATATTTGCAGCAAGCATGAACCGAACGAAGTACGGCACGATCCGGCTTATTGTAGCGCTGGAAGTCACAATCAACGTAAAGTTTCATTGCGCTTCCTGTGCCATCGCGACCAAAGCGTGCCGAGCCTGCTGTGCATTCAATACCGCTTCCATAAAATCGAACCGCAATATTCTGCCGTCGGCACGTAGATCAAAACCATCGCAGTCGATTCCCAGCATTTCAACCGTTAGTGGCACGCATTGATGAAACTGCTGGCAATAGCGGCGCAGGGTATCGCGGTGGTCTGCGTTCATGTGCGCGATGACGTCATCTTCCTGACCGATCAGTGAATAGGGCGGCGGCAGATAACTGTTCGCCGCAACCCAGTGGATCTTGCCGAAGCCGCCGATGAAGCGCAATGTCTGCGGCACGATGCGGTAGAAGGAAAAATCATCCATGGCAAAAATATTCTGCGCTTCCGGAAAATAGCGCAGATAGCGTTTGCCCGTCTGAAGCTTATCCGGCACCGGCTGCGCTTCGCCCACTACGGTGATACGTCCCTGCGATTGAATGTCCGGATTATCCTGGCTATGCGTGACCAGGCTCACGCGCGGATCGTGCAGGATGTTGCGGGTGTGTTCCGCCAATGTGCTGATCAGGATGAGCAGGCTGCCGTCATGATCCACCAGATAGGGCACGATGGAACCGAACGGATGGCCTTTGAATTTCTTCGACAGGGTGCATAGCGCGCCGTAACGATGGGCGCGTAACATCTGACGGGCTGCACGCGCGTTACTCATGGAATCAGGTAACGACGTTATCCATGTAGGCCCGTACCAACTGATGATAATGGCGATCTTCCATCAGGAACGAGTCATGGCCGTGGCTGGAAGTAATTTCCGCGTAACTGACATTGAGCTCATTATCCAGCAACGCCTTGATGATGGTGCGTGAGCGCTCCGGCGAGAAACGCCAGTCCGAGGTGAACGATACCACCAGAAAATCTGCGGTAGCGACATGGAACGCCGCACTCAAGTCACCGTTGTGCTCATGCGCCGGGTCGAAATAATCCAGCGCCTTGGTCATCAACAAATAGCTGTTGGCGTCGAACTGGTCGGCGAATTTATCTCCCTGGTAGCGCAGGTATGATTCAATTTCGAACTCGACGTCGAAACCGAACCCATACGTGCCATTACGCAATTCCCGGCCGAATTTCGCCGCCATCGAGTCATCCGACAAATAAGTAATATGCCCCAGCATGCGGGCAAGTCGCAAACCGCGCCGCGGCACCACACCGTGCGAATAATAATCGCCACCGTGGAAATCCTGGTCGGTGATGATCGCCTGGCGTGCTACATCGTTGAACGCGATATTCTGTGCCGTCAGCTTGGCGGCGGCGGCGATGACCAGCGCATGCCGTACCCTCGTCGGAAAATCGAGTGTCCAGCGCATTGCCTGCATTCCACCCAGGCTGCCGCCCATTATCGCGGCGAAGCAATCGATGCCAAGGTGATCCGCCAGCCTGACCTGAGTTTCCACCCAGTCTTCCACCGTCACCACCGGAAAGTCTGCACCGTAAGGCTTGCTCGTCTTGGCATTGATGCTGGCGGGGCCAGTGGAACCGTGGCAGCCGCCGAGATTGTTGACCCCGATGACAAAAAACTTGTGCGTATCGATCGGCTTGCCGGGACCGATCATGTTATCCCACCAGCCCAGACTCTTGGGCTGATCAGCGTACGCACCTGCCACATGGTGGTTGCCGGAGAGCGCATGACAAACCAGTATGGCATTGGACTTGGCCGCGTTGAGTTCGCCGTAGGTCTCATAGACCAGTTCGTAGCTGTCGAGCACGGCACCACTTTTCAGATGCAGTGGGGCGTCGAAGCGCACGCTTTGTGGAGTGACGATGCCGACGGAAGTAGGATCTTGCATTACTGTTATAAAGAAAATTTAGAAGAATTAGCCATTCAGCTTCGTCAACAACCTGTGAATTTTTCCCGGATCGTCGGTTTTGAGCATTTTATGCGCCAGTGAGGTGATTCCCGGCACATGGCTTCTCAGCACCTCCTGCTTTACTCGCAGCAATTGCGCCGGGTGCATGGAGAACTGGCGCAGTCCAAAACCCAGCAGCAACCGGGTGAACAGGATATCGCCAGCCATTTCGCCGCAAACCGCTACAGGTACTTTGGCATGATTGGCGCTGCGGATGATGTGCGCCACCAGTCGCAGCACTGCCGGATGCAGCGGATCGTACAAATGCGCAACCGAGTCGTCGGTGCGATCGATGGCGAGCGTGTACTGGATCAGATCATTAGTGCCGATAGACAGAAAATCCAGTTTGCGCATGAAAACATCGAGACACAGCGCTGCAGCAGGAATCTCTATCATGCCGCCAACTTGTATCTTCTCGTCGAAGGTAATCTTTTCCTGCCGCAGGCTCTGCTTGGCGTTTTCAATCAAGCGCAGCGTCTGATCAATCTCCGAAACACTGGAGAGCATCGGCACCAGAATACGAATCTGACCATGACGCGAAGCCCGCAGGATCGCACGTAACTGGGTGTGGAACATCTGCGGTTCGGCCAGAGACAGGCGGATGGCACGCAATCCCAATGCCGGGTTGACGGCAACACGCTTGGCGCTGTCAAGATTCTTGTCGGCACCCAGGTCGAACGTGCGTATCGTCACCGGCAGACCGTGCATTTTGCGCGCCACGGTGCGATAGGCTTCGAATTGCTCGTCTTCCCCAGGCAGGTCGGTGCGATTGAGGAACAGGAATTCGCTGCGAAACAGGCCGATGCCGGTGGCGCCGTTCTCTTTTACCTGTTCCATGTCCTGCGGCAGTTCGATATTGGCAAACAAATCGACTGCACTGCCGTCCAGCGTTGTAGCAGCGGTAGTCTTGATGCGCTTCAGTTTGCGTTTTTCCAGTTCCAGTTGGCTCTGGCGTAAGCGGTATTCGGACAGCACGTGTTTGTCGGGATCGACGATCACCACACCCTGGCTGCCGTCGACGATCAACAGATCGTTGTCGCGGATCAACTGCCGCGCGTGATGCAACGCTACGATGGAAGGAATGTTGAGACTGCGCGCGACGATGGCGGTGTGGGAAGTCAATCCGCCCAGATCGGTGAGAAACGCGGTAAAGCGGTGCCGCTTGTACTGGATCACATCGGCAGGGCTTAAATCATGGGCAACCAGAATGCTGTCGCCATCACGCTGCACTGGCGGCGGCACATAGCCCGGATGTCCCAACAAGGCTTTCAGCACCCGTTCCACTACCTGCACCACATCGGTTTTACGTTCGCGCAGATAAGCATCCTCAATCTGCTCAAACTGCGCCAGCAATACATCCATCTGCTGGGTAAGGGCCCATTCGGCATTGCACTGGTTCTGAGTAATGTAGCTTTTGGCTGCAACGGAAAGCGTAGAGTCGTCCAGAATCATGCGATGCAGATCAAGAAACGCGCCGTATTCGGCAGCGGCGGGGCCGCTAACCGAGGCATGCAATGACTCAAGCTCCGCGCGCACCAGGGTGAAAGCAGCATCCAGCCGCGCTGTTTCATTGCCGATCTCATTTTGAGGCAACACATAATGCGCCACCTCCAGAGCGACATGGGAGACGAGGTGGGCATGGCCGATGGCGATGCCGCCGGAAACGCCGACGCCGTGCAATGTAAAGCTCATTCGCTTTCCCCGAAATAACTATTAACCAGGTCTACCAGCGCCAGCATCGCCTCGGTTTCGTCCTTGCCGGTGGTTTCGATGCCCAGGGTGGAACCCTTGTTCGCGGCCAGCATCATCACTCCCATGATGCTTTTCGCATTCACTTTCCGGCCATTGCGCGACAACCACACCTCGCTCTGGAATTGACCGGCCAGCCGCGTGAGCTTGGCGGCTGCACGCGCATGCAGCCCCAGTTTGTTGAGGATTTCAACTTCCTTATTCTGCACAGTCAGCTCCCGGACGAATATGCATGACCCCTTCCCTGCCGCCGCTCAGCGCTTTCTCCACTACCACTGCCAATGGCTCGTTGCGGTAAGTCAGCGCCCGCACCAGCATCGGCAGGTTGACCCCGGCGAGGCACTCCACCCTGCCGGAGTTGACCAGCCGGCTGGCGATGTTGCAGGGCGTCGCACCACAAATATCACTCAACACCAGCACGCCGTCGCCGCACTCAAGTTGATCCACCAATTCCAGCGCCTTGGACATGGTGATATCGGGATCGTCATCAATGGTGACGTCAAGATGCAGCAGATGTTGCGGCCTTTCTCCCATGACGTGGTTGGCGCAATGAATCAGGCTGTCGCCCAGATTGCCGTGGGAAATAATCAGGATTCCGATCATGTATTGACCTGCCGTGTGATATCAGAGAATAAGGAATGAAAGACAAAACCGGTATTTTAGCATTGCCGGCAGCGCGCTCCACTAAGGACTTGTTCAGCGGTTCCTTAAGAGACCCGGCGCTTCTGGCGCGTCCTGCTTGAACGAGGGGTTGGACTGGCCGGTTCTACAAGACGCCCGGTGACATACTTGTGCAGGACGCTAGCCATTAACGTCTGATAAGGAATTGCCTCTTCTGCAGCCTTTGCCTGAATGTCGTCGAGGTCTCGGGAGGAGATGCGAATGTTGACTCGCTTGTTTTTGCCCAGCGCTGCAGAGGCGATTGCCGCAAAGCGCGCAATTTCACTTTTGAGTTTTGGGACGGGCTTCCATTCGCCTCTCTCAAAGGATGCCAGAATTTCTTCCTCAAGTTTGCTTTCTTTGTCCATTTTAATTTTCCTCTGCTAAATATTGGCGTGTAGCTTTCCGGCTTGGGATAATCGTTTTGAGAAAGGCCTCGTTTTCTGTCTCTACAAACGGTACCAGATAAGCATAGCCACGAATACGAACTACAAACATGTGTTGGTTCGGATACTGACCTGTGTTTGGGTGGTCGAGTACCACAAGAAGACCACCATTAGACATAGCCGATAGCACCTCTTCAAAAGATACCCCACGCTCTGCTTTGAGGCGGATACTCTTCTCGGTGCTCCAGTTCACAGACTTCATGTGTCAATATTATACCTGTGTGCCTTATGGCATCAAGATGCCTAATCGAGACATGACCCCAAGAATGTGTGTAGAGGAAAATATCCCAAGTTTTCAGTTGCTCTGAGGTACTATGAAACGCTGCTGTACAATATTTTGAATATCCATATACGCCTGAATAGGCACCTACTTATAGTTAGCCCCTGATATGGTCTTTGCATACATCTCGCCCGCCGTATCAGTGATCGCACTTGCCATCTCGCTGTTCACGTTGTGGTTCACCATTCTTCGGCGCGGCACCGTGCGCAGCACACATCCGTCGTTCATCGCCTTTCGCTATGACTTTGTAGGAAAGAGCGTGCCGCAGGCCAAGATATTCTTTCGTGCGCTACTCTTCAGCACAGGTAAGCGCGGTCAGGTTATCGAAAGTCTCTTTCTCCGCGTCCGCGAAGGCGCACGCCAAACAGAGTTTTCGTTTTGGGGTCTCGGGGACAAAGACCTCATTCGCGGCAGCGGCCTGTTCGTTCCAGAGACCGGTGTGGCCACAAACCACCACTTCAATCCAGTTGACGCCGAAACCCTCTTTCTCTTCTCGCAAGGCTCATATTCCTTGGAACTTGTAGCAAAGCTCGTCGGTAAAGAGCGCCTAGTTTCGCTATGGAACGTAACGCTCGAAATGCCTGCTGGGGTGTTTGATTCCGCCATCGCTCGGGAAACGACAGTGTTCTATAGTTGGTCGCCCGAACAGCGGTGTTATGTTGCGTCAGTCGAAAAACGATCGGGCTCTGTTCATGCATTCTCCGACCCACAGGGCTAGCTTATCCATCAAACGGGACGCCTAAAGCGCGCCCCTTATGTCACACGTTGGAGGTCGAAACCGTGGTATCACTCGCCGAAATTGACAACCAAGATGCCAGCACGCTGGTTTGTGACTTCATGATCTGCGAGCGCTGCGGCAAAGTTGATCGCGAGCACTCTCGCATGGTCGTCAACAGTCTCTGTCCGGCATGCAAACAACCAGCTGGTGTAGCGAGGCTCTACTACCCAATTAACGTGCATATCCTCGTCGATCTTGTACAGCAGTCGTACCATTCTTACGCACCCGTCGGGCCAATCTCTGGCCCTCAGGCACCTGCGGTCGGCGTAATACTATTCTTTTGCACACTGCGCGAAGCACTACTCAACCACTTCCTTCTAGCATTCTTATGTGCAGAGAACGTGAAGACTTCTCTGATCGAGAAGTTGCTTGACGACAACAAACTGGCAAGTCAGAAATTCACGTCTCTATTCAATGCCGTGGTCGGCAAGAGCTGGTGCGAAGCCGTCGGCGACGCATCATCTCTCGACGCAACGAACTACCAATCTGTATCGGACCTCATGAAGTCGGCGGCAAGCATTCGAAATGAGTTTCTACACGAAGGCACAGGATGGTCCGCCACACGCGAGGTAGCAACTGAGTGCGTCAACAGCCTGCCAGCGCTATTTGCGTTGTTCGTGGCTCTACACAACGTCTATGTCCTTCCGCGGCTTGCCAAAGGCGACTTCTAAACCCTCCATCGAACGGCCGCATTGAAGCCGGTCTGATCAGCGATTTCGCGCATGCGGCATAACAACTATTTCTTGAGTTGCTCAAGGTCGATGGGTAAGGCAGGGCGACGGGCCTCCTCCGCACCGAAAAAACTTTCCAGTTCTTTCTGGCTCAGCACTTTGGCGTACTCGTGCACCAAGTAGCCAGCCAACCCCTGGGCGTCACGGGCCAGGCTGCTGGCGAAAAACTTTCTTAGCATGTACTTGAAGATCAGTCTGAAGCGCTTCTTGTCGACTTTCTGCTGGATCGCCCACAGAGCCTCCCGCTTGGAGCGCGGAAAATCGTACCCCAAGCGGTGCTCAATGGCTAGCTCCAGTTCCTGGCGGCGGATTTCCAGTTCCTGCTCCTTCGAGAGGGTCGGGGGCATACCCCGGTGCAGTTCGATTATCTGCTCGTCATATTCCTCATCGGTAAGGCGAGGCCCGTAACCAAGATCATCGTTCATTGCCGCAGTTGCCCCTCCTCTGGAAGATTTAATTACTTGAGGTCGAAAACCTTGCTGACGATATTCTGGTCGGCCAGAATGACATGGTCGCCGGGCTTCAGATCGAAGAGCGTTTCGTACTGCGCGGGCTGCATGACGCTGGCCATCTCGTCCTGAAAATCTATGGTTGCTTTGTTGAAGGCGTCGACGAATTCCCTGGCCTTCATCTTCTCGTTGGCAAAAACGGTTTCGGCCTTCACCCGCACCTTCTCGATTTTGCTGCGCACCTGTTTGAGCTTGCTCGCCAGGGTCTTGTCGAGCATCGGCCCGAGATTGAATTCCGCCATGTACATGAACAGCCTGAGATGGAAGCTCTGGGCTTCAGCCGGAACGATAGTCCGGGCTTTCATCATGGTCTGCGCTTCACCATAGATTCCCAGAACGCCATTGATATACTGCCAGTCGAGCTTGTCCGCCGCTGTGCGTACTGGGAGTTCAGCCGCCCGGAATCCTGCCTTCTTTGAAGACGCTTCAGTGCATTCTGGAAGATCGCCGGTTTCAGCGGGATACTGATTGAAAGGCGATTTGCATGGCCAGGAGCCTACGCGCCCATAGGTGCCGAACAGGGCCTCTGAAACGCTGTAACCCCGTGCCCCCCTGACCGTAATCCCGGCCGGCAGCAGGATGCGGTTGGCGGCTTGGTGGCAAACACCGTTGATCAGATAACACTTGATACCCGCTTTTTCATCAGGCTGGGCGATCTTGTCGGCCCGTTTGGTGCTGCCGCTGCCTCGGCGCAGCTCACCGCCACCGCTCTTGCCTCCCCAGCATCCCCATGCTTTCTTGTCAGTCCCGCATTTGACATAAGTGTGATCCGCCTGTTTGGCAAACAGCTTCGTCGGATAGGCCATCGCAATCAGTGTTCCCATAGTTCTCTCCTTTTTCTCAAGTTATGGACAGGATTCAATACCACTGCTCGATTCATTATAGGAAAGCCTGCGCTTTTCACACCCCATTCAGAAAGATAGTTGTTGTTAACCGGGACTGGATTGTGCGGTTGGTTCATTTGCACGGCATGGAAGACGCACGGGGGAAACGGGAGGGTGTTGCTACTCTCCCATGCAATGTTGACTCAGTCCTTTCCCCATTCTTTCAATCGCATCGATCATCATTGCAGCCGCATTGAAACTGGTCTGATCGGCAATTTCCTGCATGCAGGTGGGGCTGGTAACATTGATTTCAGTGAGGTAGTCGCCGATCACATCTAGTCCCACCAGCATTAAACCCTGATCGCGTAAGGCCGGACCCAGCGCTGCAGCAATTTCACGGTCGCGCCCGCTGAGCGGCTGCGCCACGCCGGTGCCGCCTGCCGTCAGATTGCCGCGCGACTCGCCCGCTTTAGGAATGCGCGCCAGGGTGTAAGGCACCGGCTCACCGTCTATCAGCAAGATGCGTTTATCACCTTGGGCAATTTCTGGAATATGGCGCTGAGCCATGATCGTGCGGGTGCCGTAATGCGTCAGGGTTTCGAAAATCACGCTGATATTGTGGTCGGCGCTGTGGACGCGAAATACGCTGGCGCCACCCATGCCGTCGAGCGGTTTCAGCACGATGTCGCGGTGTTCGCCAAGAAAATCGCGGAGTAGATGTTCCTGCCTGGTCACCAGAGTGGGCGCAGTGAATTGCGGAAATTTCGCTATCGCGAGTTTCTCGTTATGATCGCGTATTCCCCGCGGACTGTTGATGACACGCGCACCCTGGCCCTCTGCCAATTCCAGCAAGTAGGTGCTGTAAACATACTCCATGTCGAACGGCGGATCCTTGCGCATCAACACCGCGTCAAATTCCTGCAGCGGCGTTTCCTGCGGCTCTTCTGCCCGGTACCAGCGATGCCCGTCACCTTCCTCGCCGGTCAGTTCCAGCGCACGTGCAAACCCGACCGTCATGCCACCTTTCCACACCAGATCCCCCTGCTGCATCGCAAACAGCCGATAGCCGCGCGCGGCCGCTTCGCGCATCATGGCAAAGCTCGAATCCTTATAGGTTCTGATCGAATCCAGTTGATCGAGAATGAAGGCGAGTTTCATTGCTGGTCACAGGTCACGGTCTGGCCAAAGTAGATGCGGCACCCCGCTCCAGTTCCCGCGCCGCTGCCAGCAGTGCCAGCCGTGCCACCACCCCGTAAGCATAAAAGCGGTTGGGGACGCAGTCCGGGCGGGCCTCGCGGTCAGGCAACAAGCAGCTGGTTTCAAAAGCCAGTGGCACGAAATGCATGCCCGGCGCATTGAGGTTTTCATCCGTACCGCGCCCCGTGTGCACCCGGTAGAAACCGCCCACCACGTAACGGTCGATCATGTAGATCACCGGTTCCGCCACCGCTTGATTGATGCTTTCGAAGGTGTATACCCCTTCCTGTACCAGCACTTTCGTCACTGGTATACCTTCTTTTACTACCGCCATTTTGTTGCGCTGCTTGCGGTTAAGGGCACGCATTTCGGCACCATCTTTTACCGTCATGATCCCCATGCCATAGGTGCCCGCGTCGGCCTTGACGATGACGAAGGGATCCTGCTTGACGCCGTACTGTGCATATTTTTCCCGGATTTCACGCAGGATCTCGTCTACATTCCCCGCGACACAGTCTTCACCTTTTTTCTCGTGAAAATTGATTTCTCCGCAATAAGCGAAATAGGGGTTGATGAGCCACGGGTCGATGCCGATCAACTGCGCAAATTCTTGTGCCGCGCTGTCGTAAGCAGTGAAATGCTGTGATTTGCGCCGCGTCGCCCAACCCGCATGCAACGGTGGAATGATCGTCTGCTCCAGATTCTGCAGAATCGCGGGTATACCACTTGAGAGATCGTTGTTGAGCAGCACGGCACACGGGTCAAAGCCCTCTACGCCCAGGCGGTTGCCTTGGCGTAAAACTGGCTCGAGTGTGAGACTGCCGCCGTCGGGGAGGTCGATCGTGGTCGCCACGGTGATTTCCGGCAGCAGAGTGCCGATGCGAACATCCAATCCGGCATGCCGCATGATAGCTTGCAAAGTAGCCACATTTTGCAGATAAAAAATATTGCGTGTGTGACTCTCCGGGATCAGCAGTACGCTGTGGGCGTCGGGGCAGATTTTTTCCACCGCCGCCATCATCGCCTGCACACAGAGCGGCATGAAGTCCGGGTTGAGGTTGTTGAAACCGCCGGGGAACAGATTGGTGTCCACCGGCGCCAACTTGAAACCGCTATTGCGCAAATCCACCGAGCAATAGAACGGCACCACATGCTCCTGCCATTGCCCGCGCAGCCAGTGCTCTATCACCGGCATGGCGTCAAGGATGCGCTTTTCCAGATCGAGTATCGGGCCGCTCAGGGCAGTGGTGAGATGAGGAACCAGCATAGGCGTGAGAATGGTGCGTAATGAACTTTTATATTGTAGCACCACGCCTTGCCGGCACCTGCGAATATGCAGTGAGCGTACATGCCTTGCCGCTGTCGCACACCGCATGCGCCCGCGTGGAACTTGTTCAACGGCTCCCTAATGGCATTCGGTTAAAATTGAATCAATTTCATCAAGGATTTAGGCTAGAATCGCACTCACAATAGGCATTACCATCCGGGAGTTACTCTGCGCAGTATTGCAGCGTGGTGTAGCGGCACTTGCCAAGTCCGGCAAGGCAGCTTGATACTAAAAATCTGAAAACATGCGAGTACAAATTCTTGGATGCAGCGGTGGCATTGGCGGCAGCACACAGCGCACCACATCACTGCTGGTTGATCACGATATCCTGATCGATGCCGGCACCGGCGCTGCCGATCTGTCGCTGCAGGCGCTGGCGCAAATCGACCATGTATTCGTCACCCACTCTCACCTCGATCATATTGCCTGCCTGCCATTCATTCTCGACAGCGTTGGCGCAATGCGTAGCAACCCACTGACGATGTATGCGACCCGTGAAACCGAGGAGATCATCCGCACGCATATTTTCAACTGGTCAATCTGGCCGGATTTCAGCCAAATTCTGGACGAGAAGAATCCCTATTTGCGTTTCCACACCATCACACTGGGTGAGCCGGTCGTGCTGGGCGGCCGCAGCATTACCGCATTGCCGGCGAACCACACCGTGCCGGCGGTCGGTTATCACCTCGACAGCGGTACAGCCAGCCTGGTGTTTTCCGGCGACACCACCGTCTGTGATGCCTTGTGGCAAGCAATCAACCGGATCGGCAATATGCGCACACTGATCATCGAAGCTGCATTCCCGAACTGCGAGCGCACACTGGCGGTGCAAACCAAACATTTATGCCCGAGCTTGCTGGGCAGCGAACTGGCCAAACTTGCACACAAGCCGGAGATTTTCGTCACGCACTCCAAGCCAGGGCAATTCGAGCAAATCATGCACGAACTTGAAGAGATCGCCGGAGCGCATAAACTGCAAATGCTGCGCAACGATCAAGTGTTTGAATTCTGAGAGTGATGGCTCCGGGAATCCACTGGAACGGGTTCCAAAGCGGTGGCGCACACTACTCCGATCACCTCCCCCGCTTGCGATTCGTCATTCAGCACCCCCCGTTCGCTATGCTGGGACGGTGCTGTGCAATGAGTGCTCTTCAGGTTACCCCTGCCGCATGAATCTCACCTATGCTTAACACCCTGGAACTGGTCCTGATCCTGCTTGCCACCGCGGTGCTGGCAGTCGTGGTATTTCGTCTGCTGCGCCTGCCGCCGATACTGGGTTATCTGCTTGCGGGGATCCTTATCGGCCCGCATGCGTTGGGCTGGATACCCGAGGCATCAGAAGCCAGCCATCTGGCTGAATTCGGCGTGGTGTTTCTGATGTTTAGCATCGGTCTCGAATTCAGTCTGCCCAAGCTTGTCACCATGAAGCACATCGTGTTTGGCTTTGGCGCAGCGCAAGTCGGCACCACCATGCTGACCGTCATGGCCGTGGCCTTGCTGCTGGGGCTGGACTGGCGCGTGGGGCTTGCTTTGGGCGGAGCGCTGGCGATGTCTTCCACCGCCATTGTCAGCAAGATGCTGGCGGAACGGCTGGAGCTTAACTCCCCTCACGGACGACAGATTATCGGTGTGCTGCTGTTTCAGGATCTGGCGGTAGTGCCGCTTCTGATCCTGGTGCCGGCGCTAGCGCGCACAGTTGACAGCGGCGATACCGACCTCGGCATGACACTCACTATCGCCCTGCTCAAGGCGGCAGCGGTACTTGCACTCATTTTGTTTTTTGGACAACGCCTGATGCGCCCCTGGTTTCATCTGGTGGCGCGGCAAAAATCCTCCGAGCTGTTCGTGCTGAACGTACTGCTTATCACTCTGGGACTCGCCTGGTTCACGGATATTGCCGGCCTATCGCTGGCGCTGGGCGCATTCCTTGCAGGTATGTTGATTTCAGAAACCGAATACCGTTATCAGGTTGAGGACGATATCAAGCCGTTCCGCGACATATTGCTCGGGCTGTTTTTTGTAACCATCGGCATGCTGCTGGATATCCAGGTCGTCATGCAGAATTTTTTGTGGGTAGCGCTGCTGCTGCTGGCGCTGGTGGCGCTGAAAGCAGCATTGATCGCAGGGCTGTCACGATTATTCACGGCCGATTCCGGTGTGGCGGTGCGCACCGGTCTGAATCTTGCCCAGGCGGGAGAATTCGGCTTCGTCCTGCTGGCCCAGGCCGGTGCGCTCGGATTGGTAGACAACCCTACCATGCAACCGGTATTGGCAGCGATGGTACTATCCATGCTGGTTGCACCTTTCATCGTCGAACGCAGCGAGCACATGGCACGGCATTTCTCCGCTGCCGAATGGATGAATCGCGCCCTCCAGCTCACCACCATCGCTGCGCAAACCATGGATGAGCAAGGCCATGTCATTCTCTGCGGCTACGGGCGCAGCGGACAAAATCTGTCGCGCCTGCTGGAAAAGGAATCGATTCCCTTCATCGCGCTGGATCTCGACCCGCAGCGCATACATGAAGCAGCGGCAGCGGGCGAAACGGTGGTGTACGGCGATGCGGCCAGACGTGAAGTGTTGATTGCCGCCGGACTGATGCGCGCCAAGGTACTGGTGGTGAGCTACGCCGATACTGCCTCGGCACTCAGAATCCTCAGCCACGTACGGGCGTTGCGGCCGGAGCTGCCGGTAGTGGTACGCACGCTGGACGACACGGATATCGACCTGCTGAAAGAAGCCGGTGCGGCAGAGGTAGTGGCGGAAATCATGGAAGGCAGTCTGATGCTCGCATCCCATGCGCTGATGCTATTCAGTTTGCCACTTAACCGGGTGATGGAACGCATCCGCGAAACGCGTGAGCAACGCTACAGTCTGTTCCGCGGCTTTTTCCACGGCACTACGGACGAAGCTGACGCAACGGAAGAGCAAATGCAGCCGCGGCTGCGCAGCATGCTGATCACGCCCGGCTCCGCCGCAATCGGCATGACTCTGGGAGAATTGGATCTGGGTGGACTGTTGGTGGAAGTCACTGCAGTACGCAGGCGCAACACGCGAGAGTTGTTACCGGACGATGAAACCCGGCTGGAAGTCGGCGATGTGGTGGTATTACGGGGTACCCAGGAAAACCTGGCGGCGGCGGAGATCAGGCTGCTGCAAGGATAAAGAGAGCCGGGGTCAAGGCGGAAATGCGCGGGATTGGTTCAGCGGTTCCCAAGGTATGCCTTGTCTTGACCCCTGCTGCTGGAGTATAGTTCGCACTCTGCCATTTACATCCAAGCGGAAGAGCGCGCCAGTTTCTGTGGCGCCGCCGAAGGCGCAACCCCCCGGAATCGCTCAGGCATAGATCAGGCCAGTTCTGATCCTTGAAAACCGCTTGCGACAGGCATTCTGGAGAGCGCCGACATTTAGTCAGGCCACCGAAGGGGCACGCGGAACCAACGTTCTGTAATCTCTCAGGTAAAAAGGACAGAGGGGTGAAGTCATGTGACGTGACTTCACCTTTTTTAATTCTGGGATAATCATTCGTGCTGAAAACGACACCGCTTAATCAAACCCACCGCGCCATGAACGCCAAGATGGTCGACTTTGGCGGCTGGGATATGCCATTGCATTATGGTTCACAACTTGACGAGCACCACAAGGTGCGCAGCGATGCCGGCATGTTCGACGTATCGCATATGCTGGCAGTGGACATCAAGGGTGAGAGCGCGCGTGCCTTCCTGCGGCAGTTGTTTGCCAACAATGTGGACAAACTGACACAGCCAGGTAAGGCACTTTATTCCTGCATGCTCAATCCGCAAGGCGGGGTAATTGACGATCTGATTATTTATTTCCTGACCGAAGCGTGGTTCCGCGTGGTGGTAAATGCAGGCACTGCTGACAAGGATATGGCGTGGATGCAGGCACGACGCGATGAGCTTGCCCCTGGCCTGGAAATTACCCCGCGCCGTGATCTGGCCATGATTGCAGTGCAGGGGCCCAATGCCCGTGCCAAGGTTTGGCAAGTCATTGCCGGCTCCCAGGCGGTGACAGAAAACCTGAAGCTGTTCCAGGCGACCACGTTTGATCAATATTTTATTGCGCGAACCGGCTACACTGGTGAGGATGGTTTCGAAATCATACTGCCCGCCACTGATGCCGCGGATTTCTGGAATGCCCTGCATGCCGCAGGGGTGGCACCTGCAGGACTCGGCGCACGTGACACGCTTCGACTCGAAGCCGGCATGAATCTTTACGGCCAGGATATGGATGAAACCACCAACCCGCTGGAATCGGGGTTGGCCTGGACAGTCGACTTGAAAAGCGAGCGGGATTTCATCGGCAAGCAAGCGCTGCTGGAAACACCGGTAACACAGCAATTGATCGGTCTGCTGCTGCTGGATCGCGGCGTGTTGCGCAGCCATCAGAAAGTCATTGCGCGACACGATGGCAAAGAAGCCGAAGGTGAAATTACCAGCGGTGGATTTTCGCCTACCCTCAACCAGTCCATTGCGCTGGCGCGCCTGCCGTCACAGGTGTCCGCTGGTGATGAAGTGCAGGTAGTAGTGCGCGACAAGATGCTGCAAGCAAAAGTAGTGAAATACCCGTTCGTGCGGAACGGCAAGAGTTTGATCTGAACAACAGGACGATATTATTTAATCCCGGAGCGAAAACATGGATATCCCAACTAACCTGAAATACACCAAATCCCACGAATGGGTAAGACTTGAGGATGACGGCAGCGTGACGATCGGCATTACTCAACATGCCCAGGAACTGCTGGGCGATATGGTGTTTGCGGAGATCCCGCAAGTGGGACGCAAACTCAAGCAGAGAGAAGAATGCGCTGTGGTGGAATCAGTCAAGGCTGCTGCTGACGTATATGCACCCATCTCGGGGGAAGTAACCGCAGTCAATTCCGAACTTGAATCCGCACCGGAAAAAATCAATCAGGACGCCTATGCAGCATGGCTGTTCAAACTAAAGCCAGCCAACACCGCCGATCTGGATAGCCTGCTCGATGCCGCAGGCTACCAGAAGGTACTTGAAAGCGAAGCACATTGATAAAGCCGGGCGGGTGAAGAATGAAGTGTGAATAACAGCTTCCTACTTCTGTTTTCGTTCTGCACGTTGCACTTTTCCTTACTCATGATTCATGGAAACAAACCATGCCGTTCATTCCCCATACTGAAGAAGACATAAGCACGATGCTTGCAAGCATCGGCGCAAACACCATTGAAGAGCTGTTCGATGAAATCCCTCCCGCCCTGAAAAGCGGCAACCTGAAAGCGCTGCCGGGGTTGAGCGAAATGGAAATCTCCCGGCTGATGCAGGAGCGGGCCGAGGTGGACGGGCGCTATCTCAATTTCATCGGCGCCGGCGCCTACGAACACCATATCCCTGCCGCAGTGTGGCAGATCACCACCCGCGGCGAATTCTATTCCTCCTACACCCCGTATCAGGCGGAAGCAAGCCAGGGCACACTGCAACTGCTCTACGAATACCAGACCATGATGGCCTCTCTGACCGGCATGGATGTGTCCAACGCCAGCATGTATGACGGCGCTTCCGCGCTGGCTGAAGCGGTCTTGATGGCAGTGCGTTCGCACAAGTCCTCGCGCCGCATTCTGATGCCTACAACCGTACATCCGACCTACCGCAAGGTGGTGCGCGCCATTGTCAAAAACCAGGGGATCGAAGTCGTGGAAATCCCCTACTGCGCAGAATGTGGTCACACGCTGGTGGAAAGTCTCGCACCCTACGCAGGTCAGGATATTGCTGCGCTGGTCATCCCCCAACCCAATTTCTTTGGTGTGCTCGAACCGGTGGATGCCCTTACCGATTGGGCGCATAGCAACAACGCATTGGCCATTGGCGTGGTTAATCCCATGGCACTGGCACTGCTCACCTCACCCGGTGAGTGGGGTAGCACGGGCGCAGATGTGGCGGTGGGTGAAGGTCAACCATTGGGCATTCCGCTTTCCAGCGGGGGGCCGTATTTCGGATTCATGGCCTGCAAGCAGTCGCTGGTGCGGCAGATGCCGGGACGAATCATCGGTCGCACGACCGATCTGGACGGCAAGACCGGCTTCGTGCTCACGCTACAGGCACGCGAACAGCATATCCGCCGCTCCAAGGCCACCTCCAACATTTGTACTAACCAGGGGTTGATGGTCACTGCTGCTACCATTTACATGTCCTTGCTGGGACCGGAAGGACTGCGGCGGGTAGCTGCCCAGTCCCACGCCAATACTGTGGCACTGGTCGAACAACTGGAGACCCTGAAGGGGGTAAAAAGAATTTTCAGCGGCTCCTTGTTTCACGAAGCGGCAGTGACGCTGCCCGCACCGGCCAGCGCTGTACTGCAGATGCTTAAAGCCCAGGGAATATTGGCCGGACTAGACCTGGGGGAACATTACCCGGAACTCGGCAATGCGCTGCTGGTATGCGCGACCGAAACCAAAATAGCGGCCGACTTGAAAAAATACGTGGAACATCTGGGCCAGGTACTGGCGTAGCAGGATACACCGACGCACTTCGCAACATAATCTTGATCAATCTTTAATCATTCTCAACCAAGGAGAACAACATGGTCACCCTCGCAGGCACCCCCATCAAAGTCGAAGGCACTTTTCCGAAAGTCGGCACCAAGGCGCCGTCATTCTCGCTGGTGAACAAGGATTTGAAAGATGTAACGCTGGCTGATTTTGCCGGCAAGAAGAAAGTCCTGAATATCGTGCCCAGTCTGGACACGCCCGTCTGCGCCCTTTCCACGCGCAAGTTCAACGAAAAAGCCAGCAATATGCACAATACCGTGGTGCTGATAATTGCCGCCGACCTGCCTTTTGCGATGAGCCGCTTCTGCGACGTTGAGGGACTGGACAAGGTGGTGGTGCTGTCGACCATGCGTGGCGCCGAATTCATGAAGAATTACGGTGTTGCCATCACCGACAGCCCGCTGGCCGGTGTCACCGCGCGTGCGGTGGTGGTGCTGGATGAAAATGACACCGTGACCCACGCTGAACTGGTACCGGAAATAAAAGACGAACCTAATTACGATGCGGCCTTGGCTGCGTTGAAATAAACCTTACAGAATACTAACCGCAAAGGTGCGGATCCAACCATGCTGATATTCGAACACTCACGCCCCGGGCGGCGCAATTATTCCCAATCTCCGACGACTGCTGCGGAAATCAGAAATATTCCGCAGAATCTGCTGCGCAAAACACCGCCACTGTTACCAGAAGTCTCTGAAATGGATACGGTGCGCCATTACACGCGGCTGTCGCAATTGAATTTCTCGATCGATACGCAGTTCTATCCGCTGGGCTCCTGCACCATGAAATACAACCCGCGGGCATGCAACTCGCTGGCCATGCTGCCGCAATTTCTGGCGCGGCATCCGCTGGCGCCGGAAGATACCGGGCAAGGTTTCCTGGCGTGCATGTACGAATTGCAGGAAATACTGAAGGATGTAACCGGCATGGCCGGCGTGAGTCTTACGCCGATGGCTGGCGCGCAAGGTGAGCTGGTCGGCGTGGCAATGATACGTGCCTACCATGAAGCTCGGGGAGATTATGCCCGTACCGAAATTATCGTACCCGATGCAGCCCACGGCACCAACCCGGCCACGGCGGTGATGTGCGGTTATACGGTGGTGGAAATTCCCACCGGCAAGGAAGGCGATGTCGACATGGATGCGCTGAAAGCGGCGGTGGGGCCAAAAACGGCGGGGTTGATGCTGACCAACCCGTCCACGCTCGGCATATTCGAAAAGAATATTGCTGAAATGAGCAGGATTGTTCACGAGGCTGGCGGACTGCTCTACTATGATGGCGCAAACCTGAACGCGATACTCGGCAAGGTAAAGCCGGGCGACATGGGGTTTGACGTGATTCACATCAATCTGCACAAGACTTTCTCCACCCCGCATGGCGGCGGCGGTCCAGGCTCTGCTCCGGTGGGTGTTGCCGAGCGCCTGTTACCGTTCATGCCGGTACCGATCGTGGCATTGGAACAGGGAGCGTATCGCTGGTTGACGGAAAAAGAGATACCGCAATCCATCGGCAGACTGTCTGCGCATATGGGCAATGCCGGCGTGCTGCTGCGGGCCTATATCTACATTCGCCTGCTGGGTGCGGAGGGCATGTACCGGGTAGCCGAGTTCGCCACGCTCAATGCCAATTACTTGATGGCGGAATTAAGCAAAGCGGGTTTTGAAATCGCCTACCCAACTCGCCGTGCCAGCCATGAATTCATTGTCACGCTGAAAGATCTCAAGGAAAAAACCGGCGTGACTGCGATGAATGTGGCCAAGCGTCTACTGGACAAGGGTTACCACGCCCCCACCACCTATTTTCCAATGCTGGTACCGGAATGCCTGCTGATCGAGCCGGCTGAAACCGAGTCCAAGCAAACCCTTGATGCCTTTATTTCATCCATGAAGGAGATCCTGGCTGAAGCTCACGCCCAGCCGGAAATGGTCAAGGGCGCGCCGCATACCACGCCGGTACGCAAACTGGATGACGTGAAAGCCGCACGCGAACCGGATTTGACCTGGAAACAGTCATCCTGATGTAGCGCGCCGGAAATACCGTTTCTTGAAAATTCCGACCACCACACTGCTTCCAGCGCAAGAAAGCCGCAGGAAGGAGATGCATTAATCTACCTTGGTCTTGAATTGGCCCGCCCGTTCTAGCGGCTCATTTCCCCGGCGGCAGAATCCGGTAGCAGTACTACTGCTATAATCCAACCTTCTAGTCTCGCGCCTAAAACCATGCATACTCTCATTTGTGGCTCCATTGCCTACGACACCATCATGGTGTTTAACGACCACTTCAAGAATCATATCCTGCCGGAAAAGATTCATATTCTGAATGTCGCCTTTCTGGTTCCGGATATGCGCCGGGAATTCGGCGGCTGTGCCGGCAACATTGCCTACAATCTGCAGATGATCGGCGGTGCGCCGCTGATCATGGCCACGGTGGGCGATGACTATCAACCCTACGACTATCGGCTGCAGAAATTAAACCTAGCGCAAACCCACATCCGCCCTGTGCGCGACACGTTTACCGCACAGGCATTCATCACCACTGATCTGGCGGACAACCAGATCACCGCATTCCATCCCGGCGCGATGAATTTTTCCCATCAGAATCACGTAACCGATGCCAAAGATGTGAGCCTCGGCATCATCGCCCCGGACGGGCGCGATGGCATGGTGCAGCATGCGCGCGAGTTTCATGAGGCAGGCATCCCTTTCCTGTTCGACCCCGGCCAAGGACTGCCGATGTACAACGGCGAAGAGCTGCTGGATTTCATCAACAAAGCCGATTACGTCGCGGTCAATGATTACGAAGGCCAGCTATTGCAGGAGCGTACTGGGCGCACACTGGAAGCGCTGGCAAAACTGGTCAAGGGTCTGGTGGTCACGAAAGGAGCAGAGGGGTCGGTGATTTATGCCAACGGGCAGCAGATTGAAATCCCGTGCGTCAAGCCCGATGCGATGGTCGACCCGACCGGTTGCGGCGATGCTTATCGTGCCGGACTGCTGTACGGCATCGCCAACAACATGGACTGGCAAACGAACGGACGGCTGGGTTCGCTCATGGGCGCGCTGAAAATCGCACAGCGGGGCGGGCAGAATCACAGCTTCAGCCGGGATGAAATCGGGCAGCGTTATTTTGAAGCTTTTGGCAATCGCATTCCATAAGGAGGACACAATGAAACATATTCTGGCGGCAGCATTGATCGGTCTATCCACAGTCATATTGAGTGGCTGCGCAACCGGTTTGGGGGGCAGTACCTATTCCCGTGATCAGGCGCGGCAAGAACAGAGTGTACGCACCGGTGTGGTGGAAAGTGTGCGTGAAGTGCAGCTCGAGGGCACCCGCAGCGGTGTGGGCGCAGTGGCAGGCGGCGTGGCGGGCGGTATCGGTGGCAGCTATATGGGAGACAGCACACTCGGCGCCCTTGGCGCAGTGCTCGGCGCGGTCGGCGGCGGACTGATAGGGCAAGCGGTCGAGGAAGGAGTGACGCGCAGGAAGGGGGTAGAGATCACTGTCAAACTCGACAACGGCTCGATGGTTGCAATTACCCAGGAAATAGAAGCGAACGAAACTTTCAGGCCCGGCGAGCGGGTGCGCATCCTGTCGGGAGGCGGAGCTTCACGGGTGACGCATTAGCGAAAACAAAAGACCGCTCGTATTGATGCGATAATGGCGGCATGGACAACACCCCCGGTTTACTGACACGAATCTTTCGTTCCACCCGTTTACTGTTGCACGTCATTTCCGGATTGGTGCAATCGGCGATATATCCGCATCTCAATCAACCGGCGCAGAAACGCATGGCGCAGAACTGGTCGGCGGGTCTGCTCGCGATACTCTGCATCAGATTGCGCTGTAGCGGCATTCCACCACCCGCCGGGATACAGCGGGTGATGCTGGCAGCCAATCATGTTTCGTGGCTGGATGTGTATGCGCTGATCGCCGTGTGCCCCGCCCGTTTCGTCGCCAAGTCCGAGATCCGCAACTGGCCGCTGCTCGGATGGCTGAGCCAGAATGCAGGCACGCTGTTCATCGAACGCACAAAACGCAGCGACACCGCCCGGATCAATCAGGACATCAATAATGCGCTGACTATCGGCGATCGAGTTGCGGTATTCCCGGAAGGCACCACCAGCGACGGCAGCGTATTGCGGCATTTTCATGCATCGTTATTGCAACCGGCAGTGGCCGCCGAGACCTTGTTATACCCGGTAGCAATCCGCTACCATGATGCGACAGGGCAGATCAGCAAGGCGGCGGCATACGTCGATGTCTCGCTGCTGGAATCGCTGCAACAAATATTACGGCAGCCGTGGGTTGAGGTGGAATTGATCTTTGCCGACCCGGTCAACAGCAGCGGGAAAAACCGGCGAGAACTGGCACGTTTTGCCGAACACGCTATCGCCAGCGCGTTGTCCCTGCCGGTGCCGCACAAGGCACCTGGAAAACCTTCCGGTCTTCCAGACGCACAGCCGTGAGGCTCCCACCCCACAGACAGCCCGTATCGAGCGCAATCAGGTTATCCCTTATCTGCAAATCCAGTGCCGACCAGTGACCGCAAATGACCGTAGCTTCCCGGCTGGCACGATGCGGCGTTTCAAACCATGGCAGATACCCGGCCGGGATGTCCTGCACTCGGCCTTTGTAAGCAAAATTCATTTTTCCGTCAGGGGTGCATACACGCATGCGTGTCATGGCATTGGTCACCACCCGCAAGCGATCATATCCGGCGAGACTGCTGTCCCAGCGATCAGGCTGGTTGCCATACATATGTGAGAAAAATTCACGGAAATCATCGCCACGCAGCGCAGCCTCTACTTCCTGTGCGAGCAATGCGGCTTGTGTTACGGTCCATGTTGGCAGCAGACCGGCATGCACCATGACATAATCATTTTCCACGTACAACAGTCGCTGCTGCCGCAACCAGTAGAGCAACTCGTCCCGGTCAGGTGCGGCCAGTATGTCCTGCAACGTGTCGCTGCGGTGCAGCTTGGCACAGCCTTCCGCCACCATGAGCAGGTGCAGATCATGATTACCCAGCACCATGACTGCTGCATTGCCCAATGCCTTGACGAAACGCAGCAGGATCAGCGAATCCGGTCCGCGATTGACGATGTCCCCCACCAGCCACAGCTTGTCCGTTGTGGCATCAAAACTAAGTAGTTCAAGAAGCTGTCTGAACTCTTTATAACAGCCTTGCAGATCCCCGATTGCGTAAGTAGCCATGTGCAGGCAGCGTGTTCTGCTTCCGTTTTTCGTACGTTATACCGCTATCTCTGATGCACTCCAGCCGCGTCTTACAAAAAATAAGGGGCGGTTCCAGACCGCCCCTCCACTGCTTAAATGCTGTAGTGCATCACTTCGCCTGACTCACCATGTAATCCACCACCGCTTTGACATCGTCATCGGACAGGCTGGTGTTGCCACCTTTGGCGGGCATCGCACCTTTGCCATTGATTACACTGGCGTAGAGTGCCGCATTGCCATTCTTGATGCGCGGTGCCCATACGGCCTTGTCGCCTTGTTTGGGTGCGCCCGCCGCACCGCTGACGTGGCATGCAGCACAACTGGCAGTATAGATCGTCTGAATCTTGTCTGCACCGCTGGCAGCTGCAACCGGAGCAATAGCTGCTGATGCGGTTTGATCAGTCCCCGCCCCTGAGTTCGCGTCGGCTGGTGGCAAGTCACTTGCCAACACCAGTTCACCCACCGGCTTCAAGCGCTTGGCTACGGATTCATCCGTCAAGGCCGGGTCATTTTTGTTCACCGCAATGCCGCCAGTGGCATACTGTGCCAGCAACACGACGATCGCAATTGGAAACACAATAGCGATCAGCAGAACCGTAATTAATTGTTTCGGCGTCTTGATGGCCGAGGAACTCTCTTCAGTGTCGCTCACAATAACTCCCCATACAAAAGCGGTTAAAAAAGCGGTTAATTGTATATCTTCAAACCCTCTGATGCAAAAATACGCATACGACTACGTTGGACGAATGATACAAAAAAAGCTATCCTAGCGCTCGCTGCAGCATTAAGGGGTGCCCTAAACCTGATGCAGCCCTATTTGCGCCCATAGCTCAGCTGGATAGAGTACCGCCCTCCGAAGGCGGGGGTCACACGTTCGAATCGTGTTGGGCGCGCCAATATTTTGATCATATAT
>JAYSQR010000029.1:0-9938 GCA_043721435.1 Nitrosospira sp.
GCAGGTTGTCAAAGACCGTTGGGGTTTTTGGGGTGAGCGACAAGCAGTGGACTGTAAAACCGGTTTTACTGAGTCGTGCTGTCACTTGAGAGAACTTAATCGCGGAGTGAGAAGGGAAGGAGTCAAGGTCGGTGATTTATCATCCGCTGACTGCTTCTAACCTTTTGAAACTTTTAGTGCCCAGCGTAGATGGCGTGCCCAGAAACAGGAACGTATTGATCTCCTGATTCAAAGTCGCCGGTTCATGGTATTGAGACTAGGTTTCGAACTCTATCAGACCTCGACGCTAAAAACTCAGTACTATATTTAACTGATGGAGAATGTACCTTGAGTCTAAATCTTGAAGAGAAAAAAGCGGTAGTAACCGAAGTTAGCGCTCAAGTAGCGAAGGCTCAGGCAATTATCGTTGCAGAGTATCGCGGTCTTAAAGTCGGACATATGACCCAGTTACGCGCCAAGGCACGTCAGTCTGGAATATATTTTCGGGTGCTAAAGAACTCTCTGGCACGGCGTGCGATAGCAGATACGCCATTTGCCGGGCTTTCTGGACACATGGTAGGACCGCTTGTCTATGGTATCGGAAGCGATCCGGTAGCAGCGGCAAAAGTGCTACACGAGTTTGCCAGGAGTAATGACAAATTCGTGATCAAAGCCGGCGCAATGGCTAATTTCGTAATGTCTGATAAGGATATTGCGAATCTTGCTACCATGCCGAACCGCGAGGAACTGCTATCGCAGTTGCTTGGCACGATGCAGGCACCTATCGCCAATTTTGTGCGAACACTCAACGAAGTGCCAACCAAATTTGTGCGTGGTCTAGCAGCCGTCCGTGATCAGAAACAAGCCGCTTAATCCGGTTTTGAGATAGTTGAAACTGTAATCAAACTAGAAATTAATTTTATCAGGAGAAAATCATGGCCGTAGCCAAAGCAGACATTCTAGATACAATCGCCAACATGACCGTACTGGAACTCTCCCAGTTGATTAAAGAGATGGAAGAAAAATTCGGCGTTTCTGCCGCTGCCGCCGCAGTCGTAGTAGCGGCTCCTGCAGCCGGTGCCGCCGCTCCCGTGGAAGAGCAAACGGAATTTTCCGTGATACTGACTGCTGCAGGTGATAGCAAGGTTAATGTGATCAAAGTCGTGCGCGTAATTACCGGCCTAGGACTGAAAGAAGCCAAAGACCTGGTGGATGGGGCACCTAAAGCGGTCAAGGAAGGCATTTCCAAAGCCGATGCAGACGCCATTCAGAAGCAGCTCACTGAAGCTGGTGCAGCTTGCGAGATCAAGTAAAGAGGTAGTGCAGAGAGACGGGCTGGTTGCACGGAACGTGCCGCCAGCCTTTGGCCTCTTTAGTGTGCTGATTTTTTTGCATCATTTGTGACGCAGAACGCAGCAGGCGGAAATAGCACCCTGCTTTCTGTTTTCTGACCCTCCGGAGAGATTCCATGAGCTATTCGTTTACCGAGAAAAAACGTATCCGTAAAAGTTTCGCCAAGCGCGCCAGCGTGTTGCCGATCCCTTTTCTTCTCGCCACCCAGCTCGAATCATATGTGGCTTTCCTGCAAGCGCGAGTTGAACCTGGTCAGCGCAGCAATCAAGGATTACAGGCAGCATTTACCTCGATTTTTCCGATTGAGAGCCATTCCAAGAATGCGCGTCTCGACTTTGTCAGTTACGATCTTGGTACACCTCCGTTCGATGTCAAGGAATGCCAGCAACGCGGCCTCACTTATGCTTCCCCATTGCGCGCCAAAGTGCGGCTGACGCTCATGGACAAAGAAGCTTCCAAACCGACAATTAAGGAGGTGAAGGAGCAGGAGGTTTACATGGGAGAGATTCCTCTCATGACCAACACCGGCTCGTTCGTCATCAACGGCACCGAACGCGTGATCGTGTCGCAACTGCATCGCTCACCCGGCGTATTCTTCGAGCATGACCGCGGCAAGACGCACTCGTCCGGCAAATTGCTGTTTTCCGCAAGAATTATTCCGTATCGTGGCTCCTGGCTCGATTTCGAGTTCGACCCCAAGGATTACCTCTATTTTCGTGTTGACCGCCGCCGCAAAATGCCGGTCACCACGCTGCTGAAAGCAATAGGCTATACGCTGGAACAGATTCTGGCAGGTTTCTTTTCTTTCGACGTTTTCCATCTGTCCAAAAAGGGTATCCAGTTTGAACTGGTGCCGGAGCGTTTGCGTGGCGACATGGCGCGTTTTGACATCACCACCAAGAGCGGCAAGGTGATCGTGCAGAAAGACAAGCGCATCACCGTTAAGCATGTTCGTGAACTGCAACAGGCAGGCATAGACAGACTTGCCGTGCCGGAAGATTTTCTGCTGGGACGCGTATTGGGTCACAACGTGGTGGACAAGGAAACAGGCGAAGTCGTGGCGCTGGCCAACGACGAAATCACCGAGATTGTGCTCGCCAAGCTGCACGAAGCCAATACAGAAAAGATTTACACCATATATACCAACGACCTTGATCAGGGCGCTTATATATCACAGACCTTGCGGATAGATGAGACTGCCGACCAGATGGCTGCGCAAGTAGCCATATACCGGATGATGCGTCCCGGCGAACCGCCTACCGAGGATGCGGTCAAGTCGCTGTTCAATGGCTTGTTCTATGCCCCGGAACGCTATGACCTGTCCGTAGTGGGACGGATGAAATTCAATCGCCGCGTGGGCAAGACCGAACTGACTGGCGCCAACACCCTGTCGAATGAGGACATCATCGCGGTCATCATGATACTGGTAGAGCTGCGCAACGGCCGTGGCGAGATAGACGACATCGATCATCTCGGCAACCGCCGTGTACGTTCGGTGGGCGAATTGGCTGAAAATCAGTTCCGTTCAGGACTGGTGCGGGTGGAGCGTGCAGTGAAAGAGCGTTTGAGTCAGGCTGAGTCAGATAATCTGATGCCACATGATCTGATCAACGCCAAACCGGTATCGGCAGCGGTACGCGAATTCTTCGGCTCCAGCCAGTTGTCGCAGTTTATGGATCAGACCAATCCGCTTTCCGAGATCACCCACAAACGGCGTGTATCCGCACTGGGGCCGGGTGGCCTGACGCGTGAGCGCGCAGGATTTGAGGTGCGTGACGTGCATCCCACCCATTATGGTCGGGTGTGTCCGATCGAAACGCCGGAAGGCCCCAACATCGGCCTGATCAATTCACTGGCGCTGTACGCCCGCACCAATGAATATGGTTTCATGGAAACGCCGTACCGCAAAGTGAAGAGTGGCAAGGTCACCGATGAAATTGACTATCTGTCAGCCATCGAGGAAGGTCAGTATGTGATCGCCCAGGCAAATGCGGAACTGGATCGTCACGGCAAGTTTTCCAGTGACATTGTTTCCTGTCGTCACAAAAATGAATTTGCTCTGGCAGCACCGGACCGGATCGAGTATATGGACGTGGCGCCGGCGCAGATCGTGTCGGTGGCAGCCTCACTGATTCCATTTCTGGAACATGATGATGCCAACCGTGCCCTGATGGGTTCCAACATGCAGCGTCAGGCGGTGCCTTGCCTGCGTGCCGAGAAATCACTGGTGGGCACCGGGATCGAGCGTGTGGTCGCAGTGGATTCCGGCACCGCAGTGCAGGCGGTGCGCGGTGGCGTGGTGGACTATGTCGATGCCGGCCGTATCGTGGTGCGGGTGCATGACACTGAGACACGTGCCGGTGAAGTGGGTGTGGATATTTACAACCTGATCAAATACACTCGTTCTAACCAGAACACCAATATCAATCAGCGCCCGCTGGTGAAAGTAGGGGATGTGATTGCGCGCGGGGATGTGGTGGCAGATGGCGCTTCCACCGACTTGGGTGAGCTGGCATTGGGGCAAAATATGCTGGTTGCATTCATGCCGTGGAATGGCTACAACTTCGAGGACTCGATCCTCATTTCTGAGCGCGTCGTTGCCGAAGACCGTTTTACCTCGATTCATATTGAGGAGCTCTCGGTGGTGAGTCGCGACACCAAACTGGGGACGGAAGAAATCACCGGTGATATTTCCAACCTGTCGGAGGTGCAACTCGGGCGTCTGGATGAATCCGGCATCGTCCATATTGGTGCCGAAGTAGAAGCGGGTGATGTGCTGGTGGGAAAAGTTACGCCCAAGGGTGAGACTCAGTTGACCCCGGAAGAGAAGCTGTTGCGGGCAATTTTTGGGGAGAAGGCTTCCGACGTGAAAGATACGTCGCTACGCGTACCCTCAGGCATTTCCGGCACAGTGATCGATGTGCAGGTGTTTACCCGCGAAGGTATTGAGCCTGACAAGCGTGCTCAGCAGATCATCGATGACGAACTGAAGCGTTACAAGAAAGACCTGGCTGATCAGATGCGGATCGTCGAGGCTGATGCGTTTGAGCGGATCGAACGTCTGCTCAAGGGCAAGGCGGCAACTGGCGGACCGAAAAAACTCGCCAAGGGTGCGCGTATTACCAAGGAATATCTGGACAGTATTGACCCGCACCACTGGTTCGACATACGCCTGTCCAACGAAGCGATGAGTCTGCAATTGGAACAGATCAAGGAAGGTCTGGCGCAGAAGCGCAAGGCATTTGACGCCGCTTTTGACGAGAAGAAAAAGAAACTGACCCAAGGGGATGAGCTGCCACCAGGTGTGCAGAAAATGGTCAAGGTTTACGTGGCGGTGAAGCGACGGTTGCAGCCTGGCGACAAAATGGCAGGGCGCCATGGCAACAAGGGCGTAATTTCCAAAATTGTACCCGTGGAAGATATGCCCTACATGGCTGACGGCACTCCAGTGGACGTCGTGCTGAATCCTCTGGGCGTGCCTTCACGCATGAACGTGGGACAGATACTTGAAACCCATCTGGGGTGGGCAGCGAAAGGTTTGGGCAGAAAGATCGGCGACATGCTGCAGGCCCACAATAAACCTGCTGAAATCAGAAAGTTTCTTAATAAAATTTACAACAGCAGCGGCAAACCGGAGGATATTGCTTCGCTCACCGATGGAGAAATCCTGGATTTGGCGGAGAATCTCAAGGACGGCGTACCTTTTGCAACCCCGGTGTTCGATGGCGCCACCGAGCATGAAATCAAGGACATGCTGGAGCTTGCCGGCCTGCCGCGCTCCGGCCAAGTTGCGCTTTATGACGGCAGAACCGGTGAAGCTTTCGATCGCCTTGTCACGGTGGGCTACATGCATGTACTGAAGCTGCATCACTTGGTGGACGACAAGATGCACGCGCGCTCTACCGGCCCCTACAGCTTGGTAACCCAGCAGCCGCTAGGTGGCAAGGCCCAGTTTGGCGGCCAGCGTTTCGGTGAGATGGAGGTTTGGGCATTGGAAGCCTACGGTGCTGCCTATACCCTGCAGGAAATGTTGACAGTCAAATCCGACGATGTGAACGGACGCACCAAAGTGTATGAGAGCATCGTCAAGGGTGAGCACAAGATTGATGCCGGCATGCCGGAATCATTCAACGTACTGGTAAAGGAAATCCGTTCGCTGGCGTTGGACATCGATTTGGATCGGCATTAGCAATTTTTGCTGCAGCGGCATAAAAAGCTGAAGGCTTTATATTTCCGTGCATCTACGCCGATAAATTTTATATCGATCCCTGATTAACAGGAGTGACAAATGAAAGCACTGCTCGATTTATTTAAACAGGTTACCCAGAAGGAAGAGTTCGACTCGATCAAGGTCGGCCTCGCTTCCCCGGAGAAAATACGGTCCTGGTCTTATGGCGAGGTGAAGAAACCTGAAACCATCAACTACCGTACTTTCAAGCCGGAGCGGGACGGGTTGTTCTGCGCCAAGATTTTTGGTCCGGTAAAGGACTACGAGTGCTTATGCGGAAAATACAAGCGTTTGAAGCACCGCGGGGTGATCTGCGAGAAATGCGGTGTTGAAGTAACGCTGTCCAAGGTGCGGCGCGAGCGCATGGGGCATATCGAACTGGCTTCCCCGGTGGCACACATCTGGTTCCTGAAATCGTTGCCGTCGCGTCTGGGCATCGTGCTGGATATGACCCTGCGCGATATCGAGCGAGTGCTTTATTTTGAAGCCTTTGTGGTGACAGATCCCGGCATGACGCCGCTGGCGCGCTGCCAACTGCTGACAGATGACGATTATCGCGCCAAGATGGAAGAATATGGCGATGATTTCCGCGCCAGTATGGGTGCAGAGGGTATCCGCGATTTGTTGAGCAACATCAACATCCGTGCGGAAATCGAAAATTTGCGGCGCGAGATGGCAACCACCGGTTCGGAAACCAAAATGAAGAAAATCTCCAAGCGCCTGAAAGTGCTGGAGGCATTCAACAAATCCGGCATCAAGCCGGAATGGATGGTGCTGGCGGTGTTGCCGGTGCTGCCGCCGGAATTACGCCCGCTGGTGCCGCTGGACGGCGGGCGTTTCGCCACTTCTGATCTGAATGATTTATATCGCCGCGTCATCAACCGTAACAACCGGCTGAAGCGATTGCTGGAGTTGAAAGCACCGGAAATCATCGTGCGCAACGAAAAACGCATGCTGCAGGAAGCGGTGGATTCGCTGCTGGATAACGGCCGTCGCGGCAAGGCTATGACAGGTGCCAACAAACGCCCGCTAAAATCTCTCGCCGATACGATCAAGGGCAAGGGTGGACGTTTCCGGCAGAATTTGCTGGGCAAACGCGTGGACTACTCCGGGCGCTCGGTGATTGTGGTGGGTCCGCAACTCAAACTGCATCAGTGCGGTCTGCCGAAGAAAATGGCGCTGGAACTGTTCAAGCCATTCATTTTTAATAAACTGGAGATAATGGGCATCGCCAGTACCATTAAGGCAGCCAAACGAGAAGTGGAGAATGAAACTCCAATCGTGTGGGACATCCTGGAAGATGTCATTCGTGAGCACCCGGTGATGTTGAATCGCGCGCCGACGTTGCATCGCCTGGGTATCCAGGCATTTGAGCCGGTGCTGATTGAGGGCAAGGCGATACAGTTGCATCCGCTGGTATGTGCCGCATTCAATGCCGACTTTGACGGTGACCAGATGGCAGTACACGTGCCGCTGTCGCTGGAAGCGCAAATGGAATGTCGCACATTGATGATGTCAACCAATAATATTCTGTCACCCGCCAATGGTGAGCCGATTATCGTGCCGTCGCAGGATATCGTGCTGGGTTTGTATTACACCACCCGTGAGAGGGTCAATGCGCGTGGTGAGGGCATGATGTTCGCCAACATCAGTGAACTGTCGCGTGCCTATGAGAGCCGGGTAGTAGAACTGAATGCCAAAATTCTGGTGCGAATCAAGGAATATGAAGTGGATGCCGAGGGCGGGCGCCGCGAAATAACCACGCGCTATGACACCACTGTGGGACGCGCGCTGCTATCCGTGATTCTGCCAGCTGGGCTGCCTTTTCCCCTGATTGACAAAGCGCTCAAGAAGAAGGAGATATCCAAGCTTATCAATGCCAGTTTCCGTCGTTGTGGCTTGCGCGAGACTGTGATTTTCGCCGATAAACTGATGTATTCGGGCTTCACCTACGCTACTCGTGCCGGTATTTCGATTTGTGTGGACGACATGCTTACGCCGCCACAGAAGAGCGATATTATCGGCGCGGCCGAGAAGGAAGTGCAGGAGATCGAAGCCCAGTACACTTCCGGCTTGGTGACCCAAGGTGAACGCTATAATAAAGTGGTGGATATCTGGGGCCGTGCTGGCGATCAGGTAGCCAAGGCCATGATGGATCAACTCGGGGTTGAACCGGTATATGACCGGCTAACCGGCGAAGCAAAGAAAGACAAGAAAGGCAAGCTGTTAACGCAAGAATCGTTTAATTCCATCTATATGATGGCCGACTCCGGCGCGCGCGGCTCTGCTGCTCAGATTCGCCAGTTGGCAGGTATGCGCGGGCTGATGGCCAAGCCCGATGGCTCTATCATCGAGACGCCCATTACCGCGAATTTCCGCGAGGGGTTAAATGTGTTGCAGTACTTCATTTCCACTCATGGCGCCCGGAAGGGACTGGCAGATACGGCATTGAAGACCGCCAACTCCGGTTATCTTACCCGCCGTTTGGTGGATGTGACGCAGGATCTGGTGGTGACTGAAGACGATTGCGGTACCAGTAACGGTGCAGTGCTGAAAGCACTGGTCGAAGGTGGTGAAGTAATCGAAGCGTTGCGTGAGCGCGTACTCGGGCGAGTGGCGGCGAACGATGTGGTCAACCCGGAAGACCAGACGGTAATTTATCCGGCCGGGGCTCTGCTGGACGAGGATGCAGTCGATACGATTGAGTCACTGGGCATAGATGAAGTGAAAGTGCGCACCCCACTTACTTGCGAAACCCGCTATGGTCTGTGCGCCAAGTGTTACGGGCGTGATCTGGGACGTGGTACGCCGGTAAACGTGGGCGAAGCCGTCGGAGTGATTGCCGCTCAATCTATCGGTGAGCCGGGTACACAGCTCACCATGCGCACATTCCACATTGGCGGCGCCGCATCCAGAACTGCTGTGGCGAGCCAGGTGGAGAGCAAGTCCAATGGCACGGTGCGCTATTCGCCCACGATGCGTTACGTGATCAATTCCCGCAACGAGCTGATAGCGATTTCTCGTAGCGGTGAAGTGGTGATACAAGATGATGTTGGCCGCGAACGCGAACGGCATAGAACACCCTATGGGGCCACATTGCTGGTGCATGATGGTGAAGTAGTGAAAGCGGGAAAAGTGTTGGCGGCATGGGATCCACACACCCGTCCCATCATTACCGAGTATGCCGGCAAAGTGCGCTTTGAGAATGTCGAGGAAGGCGTTACGGTAGCCAAACAGATTGACGAAGTGACGGGTTTATCTACCCTGGTGGTGATCGATCCAAAACGTCGCGGGGTAACCCAGGCCAAGGGTTTGCGCCCATTAGTAAAACTGTTGGACGAAAAAGGCAATGAAGTGAAGATTGCCGGAGGCAATTTGTCCGTCAGCATCACGTTTCAGGTCGGTTGTATCATTACCGTGCGCGACGGACAGCAGGTCAGCGTGGGTGAAGTGCTGGCGCGGATTCCGCAAGAGAGCTCGAAAACCCGCGACATTACTGGCGGTCTGCCGCGTGTGGCAGAACTGTTCGAAGCCCGTTCTCCCAAGGATGCGGGCGTGCTTGCCGAAGTCACCGGTATCGTATCGTTCGGCAAAGATACCAAAGGAAAACAGCGCCTAGTGATTACCGATCTCGACGGAGTTTCACATGAGTACCTGATTTCCAAGGAGAAACACGTAACAGCACATGATGGTCAAGTGGTGAACAAGGGAGAGAGCATTGTTGATGGCCCGGCTGATCCGCACGATATTCTGCGTCTGCTGGGAGTAGAGGCACTGGCACGCTACATTACCGACGAAGTGCAGGATGTATACCGGCTCCAGGGCGTGAAAATCAACGACAAGCACATCGAAGTGATCGTGCGGCAGATGCTGCGCCGTGTACATATCGTCGATGCCGGCGATACCCGCTTTATCTCGGGCGAGCAGGTGGAACGTGCGGACCTGCTGGTGGAGAATGAACGGATGGTGGTGGAGGACAAGAAGATTGCGATCTACGATTTCACCCTGCTGGGTATCACCAAAGCATCGCTTTCTACAGATTCATTCATTTCCGCCGCCTCCTTCCAGGAGACCACGCGTGTGCTGACTGAAGCGGCGATTATGGGTAAGAAGGATGATCTACGTGGCCTCAAGGAAAACGTCATCGTTGGGCGGCTCATTCCCGCAGGTACCGGTCTGGCTTTCCACAACGCCCGCAAAAAACAGAGGGCGTTACCGGATAGCGGCGGTGAAGGTCATAGCCCGAGCGAAGGGAACATAGGAGAAACACAAGATAGCGAACATGAGCGGAGTCCGATTTAGTGGACGGGCAAGTCATCTAGATTATGCCGCAGATTGTTGTCTGTTGGCATAAAACTGGTTAGCGAAATCAGCGGGT
>JAYSQR010000030.1:0-9910 GCA_043721435.1 Nitrosospira sp.
CGATAACCGGTCACTTCTTCCGCCGCACGTTCTTCAATCGAAATCGAGCCGCCGGAAGCTGTAGCAAGATCAATCGTTGACAGCGGGCAGGCCACATAAAACGGGATGCCATGGCGAGCGGCGAGCACCGCCAGCATATAGGTCCCGATCTTGTTGGCAACATCGCCGTTGGCCGCGACCCGATCCGCCCCTACCACCACTGCGTGAATTTCACCCCGGTTCATGAAATGCCCTGCCATGTTGTCGGTAATCAGTGTTACCGGAATTTTTTCCTGCACCATTTCCCATGCGGTCAGCCGTGCACCCTGCAGAAAAGGTCTGGTTTCGCAGGCGACGATGGAAATTTTCTTGCCTTGGTCGCGCGCCGAGCGAACCACGCCCAGTGCCGTGCCATGACCGGCAGTGGCAAGCGCCCCGGCATTGCAATAGGTCAGCACCGTCGAATTATCTGGAAGCAGCATTGCGCCATGCTCACCTAGCTGGCGGTTAATACGAATGTCTTCCGCTGTTATTTCGTGCGCTGTCGCTAATAGCCTGGCAGTAATGCTTGTATTGCTGTCTGTTTTGCTGCTGTGCCAAATTTCACGCATTTTTTTAAAGCCCACAGCAGGTTGATTGCAGTGGGGCGGCTTTGAGCAAGCATGGCAAAACCTTGTTCCAACCCGCTGGCAAAATTCTCCGGGCTTTCTTGTTCCAGCCGCCGTGCCCCAATGCGAAGCCGTAAGCTGCGGCGCAGCCGATCGCGGGTGCTCCGCGTACCACCATGCTGCGTATGGCTTCGGCCACTGTCGCTGCGGAATCAAACGCCAGATATTCGAAACGCGCCGGCAGAATACGTTGATCTATCATTTCCAGCTTGTTGTCACGCCAGCGCAGGGTTTCGATCTTTTCTGGTTCAGGTTGCATTATTTTCCTGTAAGGGTCAGTTATTATATCCGGCCTGTCATCATTCCCGGAGAAACGTGTGAAGTCGTTTACTGTGCGACTCGCAAACTGGCAAGACGATGGTCCGACATTGCGCACCATTCGCGAAACGGTGTTCATTCACGAACAACATGTTCCTGCCGAACTGGAGTGGGACGAATTTGATGCGAGTTGTCTGCACATACTGGCGCTAGATTCGGTGGGCAACCCCATCGGCACGGCGCGGTTGTTGCCGGACGGTCATATCGGACGCATGGCGGTACTCAAGGACTGGCGCGGCCACGGTGTGGGCAGTGCGCTGTTACAACGGTTATTGGAGGAGGCGAAGAAACGGCATCTACTGCAAGTGATAGTCAACGCACAAACCTATGCCGCCGGGTTTTACACGAGATTTGGTTTCCGGACGGCGGGGGAGGAGTTCATCGACGCGGACATCCCCCACGTGAAAATGGCGCTGCAATTGTGCGAGCAAACCGGTTGAGCAGATGGTGCAGGAGCGGCCAGTTAAAAGAAACGCCAGCCCATCAACTCCGCTGGCGTTCGCTGCCACTTCCCGCAGATTGCCGGATCAGAACGGCAGCATAAAATCCATCGAGAACAGGACTTGGTCCTTGGAGGTGCCGCCGCCGAAGGGCATGTAAGCCGTGTTAACAAGCCCATCCGCCCGGTCATAGCGGATGTTCGGACGGACATTAAACTGTTGTAGCGCTTTCGACTCAATCTTCAGCCTTTTCGCCGGTTTCCAGTTCGCGCCTATGGTGACCGCATAATAATCGGCTGGGGCAGCAAGAGCGAGTGCTTGCCCCCCATGCACCGCATAGCTTTGCCCAGTAATACCATCGGGACCGATATTAGTGGCGGCGGAAATCCTGCCTGGCGAGCCTACACGGAAGCCGTCACGGTCACGAAACCACTCGCCCCGCACACCGACTGAGAAATCGGGCAGAACATCGTAGTACATATGCGTGTTAATGCCATACCATTGAGCTTGCTTAGCCGCACCATTTACCAACACATTGTCAGCATAACCATGATCATGCTGCAAAATAAAGTGTGTTTTGGGGGTGATCATATGCTTCAGCACGATGCTGTACATACCCCAGAAACTATTGCTGCGTGACGAGGCCGTACTGCCGGTGCCGGCGATGTTGGCTGAACTTCTCTTATCATCGCTGGCCCAGGTGAGGCCGCCGATGCCGCCCCAGTTATCCATCTGCCTGTTAAAATTGCCATCCCAGCCGCCGGTACCGCTGCCGGTGGTGCCGCCACTCATAAATACCCAATTCTTATTGATCGTATAGTTAGTCAGTACACCGGTATGGGTGAACGGTTCGCCGTACTGCATGGTGTAGGCATGACTGTAGAAGAAGTTGTTGGGCGCCGGTACCGATTCATAACCGATCGGCGTATAAAAATGGCCCGCCTTGACGTTGAGGCCGTTACCGATCGGCGCATACGCTTCGACAAAAGCCTGCGGCAGGGCGATGCCATAATTGCGAGTAGAGTTGCAGCACAAGTCAAGATCCCAGGTACCCCTGTTTGGCATCGGAGCTCCGCTGTTTACATCGAATGCAGGGTTGCCGTAAGCCTGAGTAAAAATAGAATCGGTACCGAACATGAAATCCGTCCGGAATCCCAAATCCCACGACTTGCCTTCCGTCACCACCGCACGCTGTAAAAATATATTGAACTGATTCATCTGCGCTTGATTGGCGCGATCACCGAAAGTGACCGGGCCGTTGTATCCGTATTGCGAGTGGCTCGGATTGAAAGTCGCTCCGCCATTCACCCAGCCCCCAACCTCTATCCCCTTATCCTTGAAGAATTTTGGCATGATGAGGTTATTCAGACTAGCGTTCGCTTGTAAACTGGTCACACCCATTGAAAGAGACAGCAACCCACCTGCTGCGATAACTGCCATCCGATTCCTGCGAACTGGTGTGCGTTGCATTTTCGTAGCTCCCTTCACGTTTAAGGACTGGACAGAAACACTAAAATCAAAATGGACATTGTGCCGAAAAATAACTGATTTTTCATGAAATGTCCATGAAATAATTCCGAAGAATTAAGGATAACTGACGCCTGAAGTCATGAAACGTAGAAACCCTTATCTGGCGCTCTGATGATTCAGGATAACCAACCATCATTGTCAATCAGTGGCCACAATCCAATCAGGAAAACAGAGGAACATCTATGCCGCTTATTTGGAGCTAAGAGAAGAGCGGAGAGTGGGGCTGATCAACACAGACCTCTGGGGCAAATAACCCGGATGTAGAAAAATCCGGATTGCCGCCTATCCCAAGAACAACTTGTACGCCGGATTCTTGCTTTCATCCCAGTAGCGGTAACCAAGTTGGTCGAGAAACGTCCTGAATTCGGCCTTCTCTGCGGGCGGCACTTCCATGCCCACCAGCACGCGGCCGTAATCGGTACCATGGTTGCGGTAGTGAAACAGGCTGATGTTCCAGTGGTGGCTCATGCTGTTCAGGAATTTCATCAGTGCGCCGGGACGATCAGGAAACTCGAAGCGGTAAAGAATTTCGTTCTTCACCCCGTGCGCGCGCCCGCCAACCAGATGGCGCACATGCAGTTTCGCCATTTCATTATCACTGAGGTCTTCGGCATGCAGGCCGATTTTCTCCAGACTCTTGATCAGTTTTGTCGCCTCGCCGCGGTCGCGCACCGACAAACCGACAAACACATGCGCCTCTTTCGGGTCGGAGTAGCGGTAGTTGAATTCCGTGATACTTTTCGTCCCCAGCATGGTACAGAATTTCTTGAAACTGCCGGGCTCTTCAGGAATGGTCACCGACATCACTGCTTCACGCTGCTCGCCCAGTTCCGCCCGTTCGGAAACATGGCGCAGGCGATCAAAATTCATGTTGGCGCCGGAGGCGATCGCCACCAGGGTTTTACCGCGAATTTTACCGCGCTTGGCGTAGGCCTTCGCACCTGCGATGGAGAGCGCGCCGGCAGGCTCCAGAATGGCGCGAGTATCTTCGAATACATCCTTGATCGCGGCGCAGATGGCGTCAGTGTCCACCAGGATGATCTCATCCACCAGCTCGCGGCACAGGCGGAAGGTCTCTTCACCCACTTGCCTCACCGCTACGCCGTCCGCAAACAAACCCACCTGGGCAAGCTTGATGCGGTGCCCCTCCTGCAGCGACCGGTACATGGAATCGGCATCGACCGGCTCGACTCCAATAATTTGGACACCTGGATGCAGCCTTTTTACGTAGGCGGCGATGCCGGAAATAAGTCCGCCACCGCCCACCGGCACAAATATGGCATGGATGGCGCCAGTGTGCTGGCGCAGAATTTCCATGCCGATGGTGCCCTGCCCCGCGATAATATCGGGATCGTCATAAGGGTGTACAAAAGTGGCACGTTCCTCTGCTGCGAGCTTCAGTGCTTGCGTGTAAGCTTCGTCATAGGCATCGCCGTGCAGCAGCACGGTCGCGCCACGCGCCTCAACTGCCTGTGTTTTGATTTGCGGTGTAGTGACGGGCATCACGATGGTGGCGCGGCAATTAAGCCGCTGCGCCGCCAGCGCCACTCCCTGTGCATGGTTGCCAGCAGAAGCCGCCACCACACCGCGCTTGAGCTGAGCCGGTGAAAGCTTGACCATTTTGTTGTAGGCCCCACGCAATTTGAATGAGAACACTTGCTGCATGTCCTCGCGCTTCAGCAGCAACCGGTTATGCATGCGGGCAGACAGATTGGGGGCAAACTCCAGGGGGGTTTCTATCGCCACATCATAAACCCGAGCAGTGAGAATCTTTTCGAGATAATCATTTTTCATCTGGACGCACACCTGAGAAGTCAGAAGTTGAAGCGAATTCTAGCATGTTGAAGAACGCATCTAGAATTCAGGTTAATTGTTAAATTTCACGGATGGGGCTATTCTAACGGCTGGTCGAGAGTTTTTATCAGCACAAGGACACCATGACACAAGATGAACAAAAACGCGCGGTTGCACAAGCCGCTATTCAGTACGTTCCCGCTGGTTGCATTGTCGGTGTGGGAACCGGTTCTACCGCGAATTATTTCATAGAAGAACTGGCCAAGATCAAGCATAAAATTGAAGGCGCGGTAGCAAGTTCCGAAGCGACTGCCCAACGCCTCAGAAGCCATGGTATCGAAGTCATGGACCTGAACAGTGTCAACGAACTCCCGCTGTATGTGGACGGTGCGGACGAAGTCACAGAGCACCTGCATATGATTAAAGGTGGCGGGGGCGCATTGACGCGGGAAAAAATCGTCGCTGCGGTGGCAAGAAAATTTGTCTGTGTCGCCGACCAGAGCAAATTAGTGGAGGTGCTCGGCGAATTCCCATTGCCGGTCGAAGTCATTCCGATGGCGCGCAGCTATGTTGCACGCGAAATTGCGCGACTGGGTGGACAACCCATGCTGCGCCAGGGATTCACTACCGATAACGGCAACGTGATTCTGGATGTGCGCGGCCTGCAAATCCTCAACCCGGTAGAATTGGAAACAGCTCTCAACCAGATAACTGGTGTTGTAACCAATGGACTGTTCGCAAGACGCGGAGCCGACGTGTTGTTGCTCGGCACCGACAGTGGTATCCGGACGATTGCCATTTGATTGATGTGAGCAGCAACAAAATTGTCACAACCGGCGAGTACTATTTTCTGTTTCTGACCAACCAAAAGGCGCGCAATGTCAATCAGCGAACACATATCCAAGCAGTTTAACGCCGAACTGGAGGCAGTGCGCTCGAGCGTGCTGCAAATGGGCGGATTGGTGGAGGAGCAAATCGAACATGCGGTCGAAGCGCTTACCACCGGCAATATAGATCTGATCGAGCAAGTTATCGCCGATGATCACCGCGTCAATGCGATGGAAGTGTCAATAGACGAAATTTGCAGTCAGATCATTGCACGCCGACAACCCACTGCCGGCGATTTACGCATGATCATGACGGTCATCAAAACCATTACCGATCTGGAGCGTATCGGCGATGAGGCGGCAAAAATCGCACGCATGGCAAAGCTGATATATGCCGCTGGCCGCACACACATGCCACGCTTCATCGAGATCAGGCATGTCGCCAATATCGCATTGGAAATGTTGCGCAAATCGTTGGATGCTTTTGCCCGGCTGGATCTGACGGCGGCGGCCCAGGTTGTGCGGCAGGATGAACTGGTGGATGAAGAATTCCGTTCCATCATACGGCAGCTGATCACTTTCATGATGGAAGACCCGCGCAAGATCTCCACCTCGTTGGAAATTCTGTTTGCGGCGAAAGCCATTGAGCGCATCGGCGACCACGCCAAGAACATGTCAGAATATGTGGTCTATCTGGTTAAGGGCAAGGATGTGCGTCATGTAACCGTCGAGGAGGTTGAGCGCGAGGCGCAAGAATAACTAGCTTAGTCACTTTCTGAAATTCAACCAGGAAACCATGACCGAATATTCCACCCTGGCTGCGGTTGATCTTGGCTCCAACAGCTTTCGTCTGCAGGTGGCACGGGTGGTGGGCGAACAAATTTATCCGCTGGATAATTTAGGGGAAATGGTGCGTCTTGCTGCCGGGCTCACTGCCGATAAGCGGCTGGATGAGGATTCCCAGACCCGTGCACTGGATTGTCTGAAACGCTTTGGTGAGCGTCTGCGGGGTTTTCCACTGCATACCGTGCGCGCAGTTGGTACCAACTCACTACGAGTGGCAAAAAATGCCCCCACGTTCCTGAAAAAAGCTGAGGCCGCTCTGGGATTCCCCATTGAAGTTATTGCCGGACGCGAGGAAGCGCGGCTTATTTATTTGGGTGTTGCTCATGGCCTGCCGGTTTCCAGCAACAATCGCCTGGTAGTGGATATTGGCGGCGGCTCTACCGAATTTATCATTGGTAGCCGTTTAAAGCCGGTCAAGCTGGAAAGCCTCTACATGGGCTGTGTCAGTCATAGCCTGCGCTTTTTCCCGGATGGAAAAATAACCAAAGGTGCGATGAAGCAAGCGGAGCTGTCAGCGCGCACCGAAGTGCAGACTATTGCTGCCGAGTTCTCCGCTGACCAGTGGCAAGATGCCTTTGGCTCCTCCGGTACAGCACGCGCGCTGGGCGATATTTTGAAACTGAACAGCTTCGGCGACGGCAGTAGCAGCGGGGACATCACAGCGGAAGGACTGGAAAATTTTCGTGATTATCTGCTTAAAGTTGGCGATAGCAGAAAATTTGAAATTGCCGGCTTACGCGCTGAACGTGCACCTGTCATTGTTGGTGGATTCGTCATCATGTCTGCGATATTTTCAGAGCTGGGTATTCGCCGCATGTCGCCGGCAATGGGTGCGCTACGCCAGGGCGTGCTCTATGACCTGCTGGGGCGTTTCCATAATCATGACATGCGCGAAGTAACGGTGCGACAATTCATGCGGCGCTACCAGGTAGACCCCGCCCAGGCGGGGCGAGTGGAGTCGCTGGCACTGGCGCTGGCGAAGCAGTTGCTGACGGGCTCCCCTGATGAATTGGAAGATACACTCCGAATTCTGTCTTGGGCGGCGCGATTGCATGAAGTTGGTATTTCGGTGGCTCACTCTGGCTACCACAAACATTCCGCATACATTCTTGGCAACGCTGACATGCCAGGTTTCTCAAAAATGGAACAAGCGCGCCTGAGTCTGCTCGCACTCGCCCACCGGGGCACTCTCGGCAAGGCACGGGATTTGGTCGCAGAGCTGCAGGATTTGAAGCTGCTGTTCGCACTGCGACTGGCGACACTGTTTCACCGCAGCCGTAGTGATATTGAGTTGCCCCGATTAGAAGTATTCCTAGGCGACACCGAGTGCGCGTTGCGCATCGAACGCGAATGGCTGGAACGCAACCCTTTGACCGACACCGCGTTACATACCGAAGTTGAGGAGTGGGCAACTCTCGGTTTCGATTTGCGCATCAAGAATCGACCGGGAGCAATACAGGTACATGACTCCCGTGCATCAACCTCATGACATCCCACACTAAAAAACGATCCGCCAAAGCTGGCCTGCCTCCAGGCGCACTGGTACATATCGGCGAAAAGAAAGCTGCCACCTCCAGTGTCACCCTGCTGGATTACGATGAGAGCGATGTGCGCGAATCCGTTATAACCGCTGCTGATCTGGCCGATAAGGTCGGAGCTGCACGCGGCACCGTGTGGCTCAATCTTCACGGATTGGATGATACCGCCATGCTGGAGCAAATCGGCGCCAGTTTCGGCCTGCACCCGTTGGTACTGGAAGACATACTCAACACCGAGCAGCGCTCAAAACTGGAAGACTACGGTGATTATCTCTATGTGGTGCTGAAAACCTTCGGTTATGAGAACAATGGAGCGGAGGAAAAAATTGATTCGGACCAGATCAGCCTGGTGTTAGGGAAAAATTTCGTGCTGTCGTTTCTTGAAACGGACGGCACACAGTTCAGTTCGGTGCGTGAGCGGCTGCGTTCAGGCAAGGGACAGATCAGGAAGTACGGTGCGGATTTTCTGATGTATGGCCTGATTGACGCCATTGTTGACAGCTATTTCGTCATTCTGGAACGGCTCGACGAAAGAACCGAAGCCTTGGAAATGGAGCTGATAGCTCACCCTCAGCCCAGCACCCTGCACGCAATTTACCGCCTCAAACGCGAAGGCGTTTTTTTGCGCAGGGCATTGTGGCCGTTGCGCGAAGTTATCAGCTCGCTGCAGCGCGGCGACTCACCGCTATTTAGCCGGAATACGTTGCTCTATTTGCGTGACGTGTATGACCATACCATTCACATAATCGAGTCGGTGGAGTCTCTGCGCGATCTGACAGCGGGTATGCTCGATATTTACATATCCAGCGTGAGCTACCGCATCAGTACGGTAATGAAAGTTCTCACCGTTATCACCACCATATTCATGCCGCTGGCACTAATCACCGGCATCTACGGCATGAACTTCAAACATATGCCGGGACTGGGATGGGATTGGGGGGTTTTTGCGGTGCTGGGGGTAATGACCATTATCAGCATCGGTATGCTAGCATTATTCCGCTGGAAGAAATGGCTGTAGCGGAATAAGGCAACTGAAATAGTGCTCACCCCTCCTACAACTCGAATACCTGCCCGCGCTTCAGTCTCTCCGGTTTGAATTCTCCTGCCGTTGCCAAAAGTTCTGCCATGGTGGCGTCCTCGTTGCCTGGCTCCATGTGAGTAATCAGAAGATGCACCGATTTGTTGAGCCGCTTGAGCCCCCGTGCCAGCAATTCAAGGCGCATGTGGCCAGAAGCCTCAGCGCCTGAGGTGTTGTGATTGAGAAAGGTTGCCTCAATCATCAGATAATACAGGTTGCCAATGGCATTTAATGCATCCCAGAACGGCTCATGATAAGTGGTGTCGCCGCTGAATACAAAACTTGCCTGGCCACTGTCAAATTGGTAGGCCACGCCCGGGACCGCGTGATGCACCGGCAGTGGGGTTATTTTTCTTCCCGACAATTCCACGGTTTGCCCTACCGCAACAGAACGGAATGCCACATAAGGCTTGGCGGGCGATGGCAACACCGTGTAATCCGGCCACAGACGATAATTGAACAGATCCTGCCTGAGTATGGCTATGGTCTCAGGCAAGGCGTAAACCGTGAGGGGCGCGTCCCGGTGCGGCCCCACAGCGTCCGCCAGCATCGGCAGCAATGCGACGTGGTCGAGATGGGAGTGGGTCAGAAATACCGTGTTGATGCGCTGCATCGCAGCCAGCGTCAAATCTCCTGTACCGGTGCCTGCATCGATCAGAATATCGTCGTCCAACAGTAGGCAGGTGGTCCGCAAATCTGCCGCTATACCGCCACTGCATCCAAGTATGGTTATGCGCATTTCACCCCCCAAATACTAAAATCTAGAACAGTTTATTTGTTCTCCTCCTTACGTTCAAATTTCTTGACAGGTATTGCCTGAGGCGTTAGGCTACGGGGGTCGTTGGAATGGGCTATTCTGGGATATCGGGATAGGGTCAGACGGCCACGAACA
>JAYSQR010000031.1:0-9857 GCA_043721435.1 Nitrosospira sp.
GTGTTTCTTCAAGCGTAAATCTTTTTCCGGAATGGGATTATGCTTGATCATCTCTTCTGCCAAGGCAAAGGCGAAAACGTTTCGTATCCATGCCCGGCATTTTTCCATGAGTTGCAGCGCCCCGCGTTTCTCCATGGCTCGCATTGCATCGCGTACCGTGAGCGCAGTAATGTCACTGATTGGAATGTTTCCCATACGCGGATAAACGTTAGCTTTGAAGGTCTCTGTCATTTTCAGGTATGAACTGGGTGCTAATTCTTGTTTCTTGATAGCGAGCCATTGTTCGGCCACCGATCGGAATGTAGTGTCAGCAGAGACCGCTTGCCGGGCCTTCTCTAGGCGCTTGTTTAACACTGGATCGATGCCGGCAGCTACCAGCTCTCGCGCTTCAGCTACCTTCTTCCTGGCAGAGGCAAGCCCTATATCCGGGTAAGTGCCGATCTGTAGCAGTCTCTCTTTACCGTGCAGGAAGAAACGTAGCTGGAAATATTTAGAGCCGTTGGGGTTAATCCGCAAGGTCATTCCGCTAATAAGATCGGTTATCTTTTCGGCTTTGTCCGGTGGCTCGCGGTTACGTATAAATGCATCAGTTATATCGACTCTAGGCAAGGCTTTCATAACCGGCCCCAATCCGTTACTGGGTGCAGTGATTGGCGGATAACGGCTCTGGCATTGGGTTTAGCTGTCATAGGTGGATAAAGGCTTCCTGTAGATGGATTCGTTACCCACCTTTTTACCCAGCTTTTACCCGGATGTCAACGGAAAGGTTAGGACGTGTCAGGACGTGATAACCAGCGATACTACTGATTTCATTGGACTTTGTGGACTCTACAGGACTTCTTAGAACTACTTGATGGTGCCGGGAGGGGGAATCGAACCCCCATGACCTCACAGTCGCGGGATTTTGAGTCCCGTGCGTCTACCAATTCCGCCATCCCGGCAAATTTCCCGCGTGTCAGCGGGGAGCGCAATTATCACTGAAATCACCCCTCGCGGCAACCGGCGTGGGTGAATGCGCGGCGCATCGGTATAATGTGCCGATGAAAATTCAGGATTTCGATTTTGACCTTCCCGCCGGGTTGATCGCGCAGTTTCCACCCGAGCAGCGCAGCAGCAGCAGCAGCCGCAGCCGCAGCCGCATGTTGCATCTGCACGGTGGCAGCGATGAGTGATGGTGAAGCGGGTGCTGGCGCGCGAACACGATTTTTATACTTTGCGTTTCGAGCATGCGGACACGGTAAGCGAACTGCTGGAACACCACGGCAGCTTGCCCCGTTTTCCCCATGTGCCACATGGGGGATGGTGAAACTCTTATGAGGTCATTTCTAGCGGCCTGACTTCCCGCTCGATCCGCTTGCCAGTCTCGATCGCCGCCTGTTTCAGGTCAAACGAGCTTTGCAGGTTAAGCCAGAACTGCGCGGTTGTACCAAAGCAGCGCGCTAACCGTAGCGCCGTGTCGGGCGTAATAGCCCGGCGCTCGCGCACGATGTCATTGATTCGAGTAGCAGGCACACGCAGCTCAATAGACAGGGCGTGGGCGCTCATATTCATGGGCACAAGGTATTCCTCGCGGATTATCTCTCCTGGGTGAATCGGTCTCATCTTGTTCGTTGACATGTCCTAGCCTCATTCAGTGGTAATCGACGATTTCTACATTTTCCGGCCCGGTTGCAGTCCAGACAAAACACACGCGCCATTGGTCATTGATACGGATACTGTGCTGCCCTTTTCGGTCATCTTTCAATGCTTCCAGCCGGTTGCCTGGGGGCGAAGCCAAGTCTCGCAATTCCTCGGTATCTTCAAGCATCTGCAATTTGCGCTGCGCGACGGTTTCAATGTCTCTGAATCGCTTCGGCTTTCTGCCTTCGTAAAGCGCTTCTGTATCGGTGCACAGGAATGATCGGATTACCATGGTCAATAATATTACCGTGTGGCGTTAAACGTCAAGAATTTTGTTCATCGTTGCGTTCCCTTTTCACCCAATATCGTCAGGCCTTAGTAGCGCCCTTTCCGTTCCGCATTTTTCACCAGCATCCCGTGCCGGAAAATGGCAGCAGCAGAAGAAGCCGCTTGCTTGGATGCCTGTACGCGTTTGTTTTGCACCGGGTCCATGCCATTGACCACCAACTGGCGGGCAGCCTTCGCCGCCACTCGGGCACCGGCAAGCCCCATGTCCGGGTAAATAATTTACCCGTCATTTCCCTGGATGTTAAGGGACGGGGAAAGACGTGATAGGACGCTAATCACAGATAACTGTCTTGTTTTAATTGGATTTCAGGGCTGCATGGGACTACTCTGGACTATCTAATGGTGCCGGGATTTGGAATCGAACCCCCATGACCTCACGGTCGCGGGATTTTGAGTCCCGTGCGTCTACCAATTCCGCCATCCCGGCAAATTTCCCGCCTGTCAGCGGGGAGCGCGATTTTCACTGAAATCACCCCTTGCGGCAACCGGCGTGGGTGAATGCGCGGCGCATCGGTATAATGTGCCGATGAAAATCCAGGATTTCGATTTTGATCTTCCCGCCGGGTTGATCGCGCAGTTTCCACCCGAGCAGCGCAGCAGCAGCCGCATGTTGCATCTGCACGGTGGCAGCGGCGAGTTGCGGGATGCGCTGTTTGCCGATCTGCCGCGCTACCTCAGCGCCGGCGACGTGATGGTGTTCAACGATACCCGTGTCATCAAGGCGCGCTTGCACGGGGTGAAGGATAGCGGCGGCAAGGTGGAGGTGATGGTGGAGCGGGTGCTGGATGCGCATTGCGTGCTGGCGGTGATCCGCGCCAGCCATGCGCCTAAACCCGGCACCCGGTTGTTTCTTGCCGATGCGCTCACGGTGACGGTGCTGGCGCGCGAACACGATTTTTATACTTTGCGCTTCGAGCATGCGGACACGGTAAGCGAACTGCTGGAACGTTATGGCAGCCTGCCGCTGCCGCCCTACATTGCGCGGTCGGCGACGCAGGCCGATGAGGCGCGTTATCAAACTGTCTATGCGCGACAGGCGGGCGCAGTGGCGGCGCCGACTGCGGGACTGCATTTCGATGAAGCCATGCTGGCGGCGCTGCGCGCAATGGGCGTGGTGACTGCACAGGTGACGCTGCATGTGGGGGCAGGGACATTTCAGCCGGTGCGGGTGGAAGACATTGCCGAGCATAAAATGCACCGGGAAATTTTTCATGTGCCGGCAGAAACGGTAGCAGCCATCCGCGATGCAAAAGCCGCCGGTGGGCGCATCCTGGCAGTCGGGACGACCACCCTGCGTGCGCTGGAGGCGGCGGCCGCAGCGGGCGGCGGCGAATTGCAGCCCGGCTATGGCGATACCGATATTTTCATCACGCCGGGCTACCGCCTGCGCGTGGTCGAGCGCTTGCTGACCAACTTCCATCTGCCGCGTTCCACCCTGTTGATGCTGGTATCCGCGTTTGCCGGGCTGGAGCATATCCGCCGCGCCTATCAGCACGCGATCGAGCAGCACTATCGTTTTTTCAGTTATGGTGACGCCATGCTGATCGAGAGGCAGCCATGAAATTCCAATTGCATCGCAGTGACGGCGCCGCGCGCCGTGGCACTCTGACGTTGACGCATGGCGTGGTGGAAACTCCGGCTTTCATGCCAGTGGGTACTTACGGCGCGGTGAAAACCATGTCGCCGGCGGAGCTGCGCGAAGTCGACGCGCATATCGTGCTTGGCAACACTTTTCATTTGTGGCTGCGCCCCGGTCTGGAAGTGATTGCGGCGCACGGCGGCCTGCACCGTTTCATGGGCTGGGATGGGCCGATCCTAACGGATTCCGGCGGTTTCCAGGTATTCAGCCTGGGCGCCATGCGCAAAATCAGCGAGCAGGGCGTCAAGTTCCAATCACCAGTAAATGGCGACAAATGTTTTCTCACGCCGGAAGAATCGATGCGCATCCAGCGCGTGCTCAATTCCGACATCGCCATGATCTTCGACGAGTGCACGCCTTACCCGGCGGACCAGCCGACGGCGTGCACCTCGATGGAATTGAGCCTGCGCTGGGCGGAGCGGTCGAAATGCGCGCATGAAGCCGATGGCGGCAACCCTAACGCGCTGTTCGGCATTGTTCAGGGCGGCATGCACGAGGAGCTGCGCGAGCACTCGCTGGCAGGGTTGTGCGCTATCGGTTTTGACGGTTATGCCATCGGCGGTCTGTCGGTGGGCGAACCCAAGGACGACATGCAGCGCATACTCAAACACATTGCGCCGCAACTGCCTGCCGACAAGCCGCGCTACCTGATGGGCGTCGGCACCCCGGCGGATATCGTCCATGCCGTGGCGCAGGGGGTGGACATGTTTGACTGTGTGCTGCCGACGCGCAATGCCCGCAACGGCTGGCTGTTCACGCGCAACGGGGTAATCAAGCTGCGCAACAGCCAATATCGCCTGGATACCGCGCCGCCGGACGAGCAGTGCGGCTGCTATACCTGCCGCCATTTCAGCCGCGCTTATCTGCACCATTTGCAACGGATCAACGAAATCCTCGGCGCACGCCTCAACACCCTGCACAATCTGCATTACTATCAGGAACTGATGGGCGGCATCCGCAGCGCCATCGCAGCGGGCCGGTTTGAGGAATTTGCGCAAGGATTTCAAGCCAGTGCTGCATCATGCTAGAATGTGCCGCTTTTGCCCCTTTTGAGATAGTTTTCGGAGAAATGCCATGTTGATTAGTGAAGCGTACGCTCAGACTGCGGCGGCCCAGCCCGGGGGGGATTTCCTGACGACACTGCCGATGATCGTCATGATCTTCGCCTTGTTCTATTTCATAGTGATTCGCCCCCAGTCGAAGCGCGGCAAAGAACAGAAGCTGATGATAGAAGCGCTGCAGAAAGGCGACGAGGTGGTGACCAGCGGCGGCGTACTGGGGCGCGTGGTCAAGATTAGCGGGACTTATATCGTGCTGGAAATTGCCGCGAATACCGAAATCAACGTGCTCAAGACATCCATTCAGACCTTATTGCCCAAAGGCACATTGAAGACCGTCGAGAAGGATTAATCAATACCGGAAAAGATGAGGCGGAAATAATTCTGTACTCATCTTTTTTTATTCGCCCCTCACCCCAAACATGAACCGCTACCCCTTCTGGAAATACCTAATCATAGTGGTTTCGGTCCTGCTTGGACTGCTCTACACTCTGCCCAACTTTTTTGGTGAATCACCCGCAGTGCAGATCTCACCGCTGCGTTCCGCCGCCAAGGTCGATACCGTGCTGTTGCAGCGGGTGGAAGACGCTCTGAAGAAAGCCAATCTCGCGCCCAGCGGAATGTTTCTGGAAGCGGGCGGCATCAAAGCGCGCTTTGCCGATACCGATATGCAACTCAAGGCCAAGGATGCGCTACAGTCGGCATTGGGCAACAATTATGTGGTGGCACTGAATCTGCTGCCCAATTCCCCGCAATGGCTGACCAGCATCGGCGCATTGCCGATGTATCTGGGACTCGATCTGCGCGGCGGCGTGCATTTCATGTTGCAGGTGGACATGAAGGGTGCGCTCTCCAAAGCGATGGACCGCCATGGCGCCGATATCCGCGGCAGCCTACGCGAGCAGAAAATCCAGTACGCCGGGCTCGACAGGGAAGGCTCACAGATTATCGTCAAATTCCGCGATGCCGAATCGCGTGCCAAGGGGGAAGCCGAAATCGGCAAGACCTACGGCGATTTGAATTTGCGCCAGCAAGATGTGAGCGGCGAGTTCCATCTCACCGCCACCCTCAAGGAGGAAGCGCAGAAACGCATCCAGGATTCCGCGGTACAACAGAACATCACCACTCTGCGCAATCGCGTCAACGAACTGGGCGTAGCTGAACCCATCATCCAGCAAGCTGGCGCCGACCGTGTGGTGGTGCAATTACCCGGGGTGCAGGACACTGCCAAAGCCAAGGATATTCTGGGCCGTACCGCCACGCTGGAAGTGCGCATGGTGGACGAGGAGCGTGACGTCGAAGCCGCGTTGCGCGGACAAATTCCATTTGGCTCAGAGCTGCATGCCGAGCGCGGCGGCGGTCCGATACTGGTGAAGAAGCAGGTGGTATTGACGGGCGACCGCATCAATGATGCCCAGGCTGGTTTCGACAGCAACAACCAGCCGGCGGTGCACATCAACCTCGACAACAACGGTTCGCGTATTTTCAAACAATTGACGCGCGACAATGTCGGCAAGCGCATGGCGATTCTGCTAATCGAGAAGAACCTGGTGGAGGTCGTCACGGCACCGGTGATCCGCGAGGAAATTGGCGGTGGGCGCGTGCAGATCAGCGGACGCATGACGACCGAGGAAGCGCGCGACGTGGCGCTGCTGTTACGCGCCGGTGCGCTGGCTGCACCCATGGACATCATCGAGGAGCGCACCGTGGGCCCCAGTCTCGGCGCCGAAAACATCTCCCGCGGTTTCAATTCAACGCTGTACGGGTTTCTGGCGGTCGCCGTTTTCATGAGCATTTATTACATGATGTTCGGTTTCATTTCGGTGGTGGCGCTGGGCGTGAACCTGCTGCTGCTGATTGGATTGCTGTCGATTCTGCAAGCCACCCTGACGCTTCCCGGCATGGCGGCAATTGCGCTTACCCTCGGCATGGCAATCGATGCCAATGTGCTGATCAACGAGCGCATCCGCGACGAATTGCGCAATGGCATCTCACCGCAGGCAGCGATCAGTGCAGGCTATGAACGTGCTTTCGGCACCATCCTGGATTCCAACGTCACCACCCTGATTGCCGGCATCGCGTTGTTTGCATTCGGCAGCGGCCCGGTGAAGGGATTCGCCGTGGTGCTGTGCCTGGGCATTCTGACTTCGATGTTCAGCGCATTGATGGTGTCGCGCGGCATGGTCAATGTGATGTACGGCAGCCGCCGCAAACTGGAAAAGGTTCCCATCGGCCATGTGTGGAAACCGGTGAGTGACAAACGTTGATGTCGAGAACAAGCAGGGCGGGTATGCTCCACACCGCCAGCAAATAAGGGTTTTACATGGAATTTTTCAGAATCAAGCGTGACATTCCCTTCATGAGCTGGGGGAAATACACCACTGCCATCTCGCTGGCGACTTTTATCCTGTCGGTATTTTTTCTCTTCAGCAAGGGTCTGAACCTGGGTGTCGATTTTACCGGCGGCACGGTGATGGAAGTCGGCTACAGCCAGACTGCCGACCTCAACCGGGTGCGCGATGTTGTTGCCAAACTGGGGATGGGGGATGCCAGCGTGCAGAATTTCGGCACTTCGCGCGATGTCTTGATCCGCCTGCCCGCCAAGCCGGAAATCTCCAGCGCCCAGTTGTCCGAGACAGTGATGGCGGCATTGCGGCAGGATGACAAGACGGTGGAAATGCGCCGGGTGGAGTTTGTCGGCCCGCAAGTCGGCAAGGAGCTGGTTGAGAGCGGCGCACTTGCGCTGCTGGTCGTGTCATTCGGTATCGTCGCTTACCTGGCGATGCGTTTCGAGTGGAAATTCGGTGTTGCCGGCATCATTGCCAACCTGCATGACGTGGTGATCATTCTCGGCTTCTTTGCATTCTTCCAGTGGGAATTCTCGCTCACCGTGCTGGCCGCAATACTGGCGATCCTGGGTTATTCGGTGAACGAATCGGTGGTGATATTCGACCGGATACGCGAAAACTTCCGCAAGATGCGCAAAGCTACGGTGGCGCAGACCATAGACAACGCGATTACCCGCACCATGTCGCGCACCATCATCACCCACGGCAGCACCCAGATGGTGGTGGTCTCGATGCTGCTGTTCGGCGGCGAGGCGCTGCATTACTTCGCAATGGCGCTTACCATCGGTATTCTGTTTGGAATTTATTCTTCGGTGCTGGTAGCAAGCCCCATCATCATGCTGCTGGGCGTTACGCGCGAGGATCTGGTCAAGCCGGAGAAGAAGAAGGAAGAAACAGAAGCGCTACCCTGAAGCATCCCTGCTTCCACCCTTATTTCCAGAGAAGAAAAAATGCGCGCATAGTGCAATGACGCGTAGTCACTGGTAGGACATCAACCACGCTTCAAATCAACCCGAGGTGAAGCAGCTTGTACGAAATCATCAATTGGATTGTCCGCACCGTAGGCGGACTCGGTTACCCGGGCATCATTATCATGATGTTTCTGGAATCCAGCTTCATTCCCTTCCCGAGTGAAGTAGTCATGATCCCGGCCGGTTATCTCGCCTACAAGGGCGAGATGAATCTGCTGCTGGCTATACTGTCAGGAATTCTGGGAAGTCTGATGGGTGCCCTGTTCAACTATTACCTTGCCATCAAGTTGGGCCGTCCGTTCCTGCTGCACTACGGGAAATACGTCATGTTCAACGAGGCCAGTTTGCAGAAGATGGAGGATTTCTTCGCCCGTCACGGTCATATTTCCACTTTCACCGGCCGGCTGATACCGGTGGTGCGCCAGTACATTTCGCTGCCGGCTGGTCTGGCGCGGATGAACCTGGCGGTTTTCAGTTTTTATACCAGCCTGGGCGCCGGTATCTGGGTCACCATCCTGGCGCTGCTGGGTTACTTCATCGGTGGCAACGAGCTGCTGATCCGGGAATACCTGCGCGGCATCATCGTCATTCTAGCTGTCGCCATCATTCTTGGAATCACCGCCTACTGGCGCTGGCAGCGTAACAACGGCCGTTAGCACCTCGCGCTTATTCCTTAGCCCCTAATTGCAGCGCCCGCTGCCGCGATCCCGCCAGTTCTTCTTTTGATTGTTCCAGACCCAGCCAGCCCTGCAGATTGCTGAGGGTAATGTCGGCCAGTGCCTCTATCCAGTCATCGCGTTCGTTCAGGCAGGGGATGTAATGAAACTCGTGGCCGCCAGCCTGAACGAAAAGGGCTTTGCCTTCCATGGCGATTTCTTCCAGAGTTTCGAGGCAATCGGAAACGAATCCGGGGCAGACCACATCCACGCGGCGAGTGTGCTGTTGGCCGAGCTGTTCCAGCGTTTCCGTGGTGTAAGGGCGCAACCATTCGGTCTTGCCGAAACGCGACTGGAAACAGATCTGGTATTGGTCGGCATTCAGTTCCAGCGCTTCGGCCAGCAATCGCCCGGTTTTCTGGCATTCGCAGTGGTACGGATCACCCTTGTCCAGAGTGAAACGCGGCACGCCATGAAAACTCATCACCAGCTTGTCGGGTCTGCCGCCGCTGCCGTCAACGCGCAACCAGTAATCGCGTACATTCTGCGCCAGCGCGGCAATATAGCCGGGGTGATCGTGATAATGCTTTACTGTGCGGATGGCGGGTGCATTGCGCATCTGTCCCAGTTGTGCAAAGACGCCATCGAATGCCGAAGCGGTGCTGCTGGCGGCATACTGGGGATAGAGCGGCAATACCAGGATGCGCTCACAGCCCTGCTGCAGCATGCGCCCCAGCACCTCGGCAACCGAAGGGCTGCCAATGCTCATGGCGTACTCCACCACGGGCACGGGCTGGATGCGTTCCCTCAGGAAATCCAGCAACAGCCGGGCCTGGCGTTCGGTATGCACTTTCAATGGTGAGCCTTCCGGCATCCAGATCTGCGCATATTTCTTTGCTGATTCTTTGGGGCGGGTATTGAGTATGATGCCGTTCAAAATCGGCCACCACAGCCAGCGTGGCATCTCCACCACTCGCGGGTTGCTGAGGAATTGCTTGAGATAAGGCCGCAGCGCCTCGGCGGTAGGGGCTTCGGGGGTGCCAAGGTTGACCAGCAGAATTCCGGTCTGGCTGGTGGTGCCGTGCTGGTAAGCGGGTTCAGGCGACATGGGTCTAGTATCTATTGAGCTTTACATAATTGAAGACAACATTTGAAACGAGTGCACCAGTAGACGAAATCCATCAATTCGTCATTCCGGCGAATAACCAGCGACTTTG
>JAYSQR010000032.1:0-28918 GCA_043721435.1 Nitrosospira sp.
TGAAAATACGACGAGGGATACGTTTCATGGATTCTCCTAACAAGTTGATAAAGTAACATCAACTTGCCCGTCCACAAAAGTGGGCCTCGCTCAACATTCGAACGCACAAGAACGAGAAGACTACTACTAGCATTAAAAATTTACTAGGTCACAGAATCCTAGTTTATTGACTCAAATCGATCGGTTTTAGCACGACACGGGCTGTCATATCAAGTCGGAACTATTACAAACAACTTCACTACAACAATTTCGTTACCTTCTCCGGCGGCCGGCATAGCACTGCCTCATTACCGCGTACTACAATTGGCCGTTGAATCAGATCCGGGTTATCCACCATAATCTTGATCAGCTCATCATCCGATAACTGCCGCTCGGCAAGTTTAAGGCTGTGTGCCAGCGGTTCATCGCTGCGCAGCACATCGCGTGCCGATACCCCCAGCTTCCCAATCAGCCCGCGCAACTGTTCGATGGTCAAAGGCACCTCGTAGTAATTGACCGCCTCGAACTCTTCCCCGCTTTCCTTGAGGATGGCCAGCGTAGCCCTGCATTTGCTGCAAGTGGGTTTCTGGTAAATGACTATCTTATTGCCCATGTGCTTCCTCCTTGGCCGCGATTTTTTCCAGTATATGGCGCGTCATGCTAAGCGCAAGCTCGTGTTCACCCAGAAATACTGTCCCCACACCCTCGTTGCGTAGCAGTGCCGCTTCTTCTTCGTTATGCGTACGTATGACAACCTCGATTTGTGGGTTAAGCATACGCGCGGTTTCGATCATGCGGCGTGCCCGCAGCGTATCAGGGATCGCAATCACCAGCATGTTGGCTCGTGCAATATGCGCCTGTATCAGCACCGCCGGTTCCGCGGCATCGCCCGCGACGGACTGAATTCCGCGCTTGCGCAGTTTCTCGACTAGTTCGCGGTTTTGTTCGGCTACGACCACCGGCAATCCCTTTTCTGCCAGAGATTCACCGATGCGCTGGCCGACACGGCCATAACCGACCAACACCACATGCTCGGTAACATAGCTTGATGCAACCGTCATCGGCAGCTCCGCCAGCGGATCAACGGTGCGTTCCAGCGTGCGGGCGAGCTGCGAACGTGCGCGGATCCAGGCTTGCACAGGTTCGATCATCTGGAATACCAGCGGATTGAGTGTGATCGAGATCAGCGCTCCCGCCAGTATGAGATTCTGGCCCTCGATCGGCAGCAGTCCGAGGGAAACCCCCAGCGCCGTAAGGATGAATGAGAATTCGCCGATCTGGGCGAGACTGGCCGATACCGTGAGCGCCGTATTCAGCGGATAGCGGAAAGCAAGCACGAGCAGAAAGGCAGCCAGGGATTTGCCCGTGACGATGATTGCAACCACGGCGAGTACCCGCAGCGGCTGCTGTGTCACGATGTCTGGATCGAACAGCATTCCGACCGATACGAAGAATAAAACCGAGAAAGCGTCTCTGAGCGGCAGAGACTCCTGTGCAGCCCGATGGCTCAGATGCGACTCGCGCATGACCATGCCGGCGAAAAAAGCACCGAGCGCAAAAGAAACACCAAACAGCATCGCGGAGCCATAGGCAATGCCGACTGCTACCGCGATTACGCTCAGAATAAAGAGCTCGTTCGAGTTGGTGCTGGCAACATGCCACAGCAACCATGGGAACACGCGCTTTCCGACAATCAGCATGAGGGCGATGAAGACGGCAACTTTGCCGAAGGTAATCAGCAACGTGATCAGCAGGTCCGGATCAGATGCACCCGCAGCAGAACCGCCGACATCAGCGCCCAGCCATCCTGCAAGCGGCGGCAGCAATACCAGAACCAGAACCATTGCCAGATCCTCGACCACCAGCCAGCCTACTGCGATCTGGCCGTTGACCGACTTGAGTGCGCCGCGCTGCTCCAGCGCCCGCAGCAGCACGACGGTGCTCGCCACCGAAAGTGCCAGACCGAATACCAGACCTGCCCCCAGGCTCCAACCCCAGAGGGTGGCAACTCCGACACCAAGAGCGGTTGCCACCGCAATTTGCAAGATGGCACCTGGCACGGCAATACGCCGGACAGCCAGCAGATCATCCAGCGAGAAGTGCAAGCCGACACCGAACATCAGAAGAATCACGCCGATTTCCGCCAGTTGGCGCGATAACTCAATGTCTGCAACAAAGCCAGGCGTCGCCGGTCCAAGAATGACACCGGCGAGCAGATAGCCAACCAGTACCGGCAGCTTCAACCGATGGGCGATGAGCCCCAGGATCAAAGCAAGACCCAGGCTGGCAGCAATGGTGGTGATTAAAGTAAGGCTATGCGGCATGTGTTTATTTTGTCGGTTAGTCTGAGCATTTCACACTCGCAGTATACTCGCAGCATATCATGCGAATTTTCATGACGAACACGCAGGATTCTGCCTATCAGGCAACATTGTAAACGGTGTGATTATGCTCGAAGGAATTTCCCTCGGGATATACATGCGCCCAACGGAACAAAACTTTAGATAGACCAGCGAGGATGCGGATTAATTCCAGCGGAACGCCGCAAAAGTATCATGATCCATGACCGCTGCGACCGCCTGGCAGATGAGTTCGAGATTGGCTGCCGGATCCACATCATGCCACCAACTGCAAGCGTCACGATCATGGCCTCGAACGGATAGGCAAGATGAGCACGGTATCTTTGCAGCAATGTCGTGGCGTCGGGGGTCGCGACATCCTGCTCTGCAAGAACCTGTTGATAGCGTGTGTGAGCAGATCCAGTTCGTGCATCCGCCGGATCTCGGGGGCGAGCGCCGTAGCCAGGAAATAGGCGACATCACCAATTCCTTCACCAATACGTACCAGCTGTCAGTCGAGGAAACCCGGTTGGGATTCCCGCCAGAAGAAATTGCCGGGGTGCAAATTATGGTGAACGAGGGTATGTGTACCAGCCGCAAGAAACTGCATGGCCTCACGGCGCTGGCGGGCATAGCGCAGAGCGGGAGCATGCAGTGCTCCAGGAACGGCGTTGCCTGCATGGGATAACCCCCGGCGCATCAGCGGCACTGCCAAAACTGATCCAAGACGATCTTCCCAGCGCCGCATAGAACCAGCGAGCCAACCAGCGGCGGTGTCGAGACCTGCTTTATGCCAGAAATGCGCATGCAGGCAAGCCAGCTGTTCGATCACCGAGGCAGCCTGGGCAGCCGTCAAAGCATCACCCGGAGAACCAGGGGCAGAGCCATCCTCTGTCACATCGGCAAGCACCACTGCCGCGCCCTGCCCCCATTGCTGTTGTGTCGCTAAAACGGTGGAACGGGTTACAGGGACAGCATGCGCCAATTCCTGATAAAAACGCGCTTCTGTCTGCAGCAACTGGGGTAAAGCTGCGATCATTCGTACTCGCCGCAGCTGTGACGGTAATTTTACGAACCAGCGGCGAGGCAGAGTCCGCGGTCTATTGTGTTCGACTGCGACGCGCACTCGTGTGGTCGTCCCAACATCTACCGACAGTACTTTGATCCCTCCTACCGTTGCACCGTGGGCATGACCATTAACAATGTGCTGAGCCCATGCGGTTGTCAGCCTCTGCTCTATTTCCGGCATTTTCTTCGCTTTGTCAAAAACAACCAATGACGCTTGAGCGTCAGGTTCCCGTTTCTTGGTTTTATGCCGATTGCAAGATTCGAGCGAACTCCCTCTCGCCGTTCAGGCAGTCATGAGTTCCCTGAGGACATAAGGCAAGATACCGCCGTGCAGATAATAATCCACCTCGATGGCGGTATCTATCCGGCATGATAATTGAACTTCTCTGCTGCTGCCATCCTGACTGTGAATCACGAGTGTCACATCCTGTTGCGGACGGATATCATCCAACCCGAGGATGTCGAATTGCTCGTCACCCTTGATCCCTAATGACTGGGCACTGTCATTGCCCTTGAACTGTAACGGCAGCACGCCCATGCCGACCAGGTTGCTGCGGTGGATGCGCTCGAAACTCCTGGCGATCACCGCCTTGACACCGAGCAGTTGGCTACCCTTGGCTGCCCAGTCGCGGCTCGAACCGGTGCCGTATTCTTCGCCGCCGAATACCACTGTCGGCACGCCATCGGCGATATATTGCATCGCCACATCGTAAATGCTCATCTGCGAACCATCCGGCTGATGCAATGTGATGCCGCCCTCGCTGCCGGGTACCATCAGGTTTTTGATGCGTACATTGGCGAAAGTGCCACGCATCATCACCTCATGGTTGCCGCGGCGTGCGCCATAGCTGTTGAAATCGGTTTTGGCAATACCGTTCGCAAGCAGATATTTTCCGGCGGGAGAACTATCCTTGATAGCACCAGCGGGGCTAATATGATCGGTGGTGACCGAATCGCCGAAGATCCCCAGCACGCGCGCATTGCTGATTGCGCCGGGCCGGCTGGTCTGCATGGAAAAATCCTGGAAGAATGGCGGCTCGGCAATGTAGGTCGATTTCGGCCAGTCATACACCTGACCGGTAACCGATGATATGTTATTCCACAGTGGATGATCCTTGGTCAGGTTGCCATAGAGCCGCCGGAATGTTGCTGCATTGGCGGCATATTTTATCAATGCCTGGATTTCCGCGCTGCTCGGCCAGACATCGCCGAGCCAGACCGGCTTGCCATCTTTGCCGATGCCCAACGGCTCGGTCATCAGATCCCTGAGCACGGTTCCGGCGATAGCGTATGCCACCACCAGCGGCGGCGAAGCGAGAAAATTGGCGCGGATACTGGCATGAATCCGCGCCTCAAAATTGCGATTGCCGGAGAGTACTGCGGCGCACACCAGATCGTTTTTTACCACGGCTTCCTCAATCGGCTCCGATAGAGGGCCGGAGTTGCCGATGCAGGTGGTGCAGCCATAGCCGGCGAGGTTAAAGCCGAGTTGCTCCAGGTAAGGCAGCAAACCGGCAGCGGTAAGGTATTCCGTCACGACGCGCGAGCCCGGTGCAAGAGAAGTCTTGATATGCCGTTTCACCGTCAACCCTTTTTCCACCGCTTTCTTTGCCAGCAGCCCCGCAGCTATCAACACGCTAGGATTGGAGGTGTTGGTGCAGGAAGTAATGGCTGCAATCAATATGTCGCCGTGGCCCAGATCAAACGGGCCATTCGCTATGCACACCGGAGCTTCGTCCGTGCCCAGTAGCGGACGATTATTGACCATCTCCGCGATATTTCTTTCGGTTCCAGGTCTCACCGCAGCCTTATTCTGGCTTGAGCTGCCAGTGATGGCATCCATGTCCAGGTGGCGGTCATCACAGCCACGCACCGGATAGCGCTGTTGCAAATCTGCTGCTGCCCTGCCATAGCCACTTGCCGTCACGGGCTTGGTAAAAAGTCCGGCGAACTGGGATTTGACGTTGCCGATTTCGATACGATCCTGCGGGCGTCTGGGTCCGGCCAGAGAAGGTGCCACCGTGCTCAGGTCAAGTTCCAGTTCGCGACTGTAATCGATCTCGCCTTTACGGGGAATGCCGTACAACCCCTGCGCCTTGAAATAGGACTGGAACGCGGCGACCTCCGCCGCGCTGCGGCCAGTGCCTTTGAAATATTCGATGGTAGCGTCATCCACCGGGAAGAAGCCCATGGTGGCGCCATATTCGGGCGCCATATTGGCGACGGTGGCACGATCGGGCAGTGTCAGCGTAGCAGTGCCTTCGCCGATAAATTCCACGAACTTGCCCACCACATTGGCCTTGCGCAGCATTTCGGTGACGGTCAGCACCAGATCGGTGGCGGTAACACCGTCGCGTAATCGGCCTGTTAGGTTCACGCCCACCACGTCCGGGGTGAGCAGGTAAACCGGCTGTCCCAGCATGCCCGCTTCCGCTTCGATGCCGCCCACACCCCAGCCGACTACGCCGATACCGTTGATCATGGTGGTATGCGAATCGGTGCCGACCAGCGTATCGGGATAAACCACGCCATTTTTCTGGTGTACGCCACGGGCGAGATATTCCAGATTCACTTGATGCACAATGCCGATACCGGGCGGTACCACTCTGAACGTGTCGAACGCCTGCATACCCCATTTGATGAACTGATAGCGTTCGTTATTGCGCTTGAATTCGATTTCCATATTGAGATCGAGCGCCTGCTTATTGCCGTAGTGATCGACCTGCACCGAGTGGTCGACCACCAGATCAACCGGCACCAGCGGTTCGATGAGCTTGGGATTCTTGCCCATTGTTTTTGCCACACTGCGCATTGCCGCCAGATCCACCAATAGCGGGACGCCGGTGAAATCCTGCAACACGATGCGCGATACCACGAAGGGGATCTCGTCGGTGCGCACCGCATTAGGCTGCCAGTTGGCAAGCTGCCGCACATGCGTTTCAGTGACTTTCTTGCCATCGCAATTGCGCAACACTGATTCCAGTACGATGCGGATGGAAACCGGCAGCCGCGAGATCTTGCCCACACCGGATTTTTCCAGTGCAGGCAGGGAATAGAATTTTGCCTTCTTGCCCTTGGAAATAGAAAATTCTTTCAGGGTATTGAACAGATTGTGGGTCATGGCGGCACGTACTCCTGGAGGATCATGTCCTGCACTGCAGGGTGTAAAGATGCTAAATCACGAACATATCGACAAATTCATTGACCGCTGTCGCTTCCAGTTTTTTCTGGTCGAGGCACAGGTCAATGATTGCCTTTTGCTGTTTTGCCGGGAAGCGGCGCGCAAGATTGATCCTGAACTTGGTCTCTAGCAACGGCATCCCTTCCTTGCGGCGGCGCTTGTGGCCAATGGGGTATTCCACCACTACTTCGTTCAGTTTCTGGCCGCCCATGAATTCTACCGTGACAGCGTTGCTGATGGCGCGTTTTTCAGGGTCGTGATAATCCTTTGTGAATTGCGGTTCTTCGATGCAGATGATTTTGTCACGCAGCTTGTCGATGCGCAGGTCTGCGGCGACGGCATCGGCGTAATCGGCAGCAGTCAGCCGCCCGAAAATCAGCGGCACCGCCACCATATACTGCATGCAATGGTCGCGGTCGGCGGGATTGTTGAGCGGTCCCTGTTTGTCGATGATACGGATTGCTGCCTCGTGGGTACGAATCGTGATTTTCTCGATGTCAGCTATCCGCTCCCTGACCAAGGGGTGCAGTTGCATGGCGCATTCCACTGCTGTCTGGGCATGGAACTCGGCCGGGAAGGAGATTTTGAACAGCACATTTTCCATCACGTAGGAATCCCATTGTTCGACCGGTCGCTGGAACTTGAATGGCTGTCCTTGGAACAGCACATCGTAGAATCCCCAGGTTTTGGCAGTCAGTGCCGAGGGATAGCCCATTTCCCCCTTGAGCGTAATCAGCGCCAGCCACACCGCGCGGCTGGTGGCGTCACCCGCCGCCCAGGATTTGCGCGAGCCGGTATTGGGTGCATGGCGATAAGTACGCAGCGCTTGTCCGTCCACCCAGGCTTGCGAAAGTGCATCGATGATCTGATCGCGGCTGCCACCAAGCATATGCGTCACCACTGCGGTGGAAGCGATTTTCACCAGCAGCACATGATCCAATCCCACCTGGTTGAAGCTGTTTTCCAGCGCCAGGCAGCCCTGGATTTCGTGAGCTTTGATCATTGCGGTCAGCACCTCGCGCATCAATAGCGGTTCTCTGTCCACATTACCAGCCACAATGTTGCGCGATAACCAATCGGCCGTGGCCAGGATGCCGCCCAGATTATCTGACGGGTGTCCCCACTCGGCGGCCAGCCAGGTATCGTTGAAATCGAGCCAACGGATCATCGTACCGATATTGAATGCGGCCTGCACCGGGTCAAGCTGAAATCGGGTGCCAGGGACTTTTGCGCCATTCGGTACGAGGGTGCCGGGAACAATGGGACCAAGCAGTTTGCTGCATGCCGGGTAGGAAAGCGCCTCCAACCCGCAGCCCAGCGTGTCCATCAGACAGTGGCGCGCAGTGTCGTAGGCTAGGTCGCTGTGAATGCTGCGATGGGCAACATAATCGGCGATGTCCACCAGCACCTGGTCAGGCTGCGGGCGGATGTTGGAAATACGGGAGGTCATGCCTGCCTTTTGGATAAATTTTGTTGCTAGAGATGGCCGCAAAATGTGTGGGAGCGATAAAACGCACAATCCAATATTGCACTCAATCCGGACGCGCCACAAGCTACCGACAAGAGGAGACGGCTGAGCTTCAACTCCGAACACTATTCACGCGTACGCGGTAGGTCGAGTCCCGGCTGTCATAGGTCTCTTTCGTCCGTATGTTATAGTGCAAATAGCGAATGCGCGATCCGCTACGCCGAGTTAGAGAGCGGGTGTCGGAGTTAGGGTGCAAAACTGTCTCCCGATAATAAAGTTACACGGATTCAATTCATGCCAAGTGCAACCATCAAGATATTCCTTACCCACGGAGACCCAAAACGCCTTCGAACGGCAGAATTGTCAAACTGGACAGGCAAAGCCATCGCTGGCCCAAGAAGTGAATTCGATAGCGTGCTTGCTCGCGACGAGTCTCAGAATTCAGGTGTCTATTTTCTCACAGGCGTTGATCCTGAAACTGGAAAGAGTGCCGTATATATTGGAGAGGCAGAGTCCATTCGAGATAGAGTGAAAAGCCATCTCGACAAGGATTTCTGGAATCACATCGCATTCTTCATAAGTAAAGATGAAAATCTCACCAAAGCCCACATTAGATATCTTGAGGGGCGGTTAATCGAACAGGCAAAGCAGGCTGGTCGGGCCCAAGTCAAAAATAGTCAAAGTAGCGGTGCGCGGTTACCGGAATCAGACCGTGAAGATATGGAAATATTTCTTGAAAAGATTCATCAACTATTGCCAGTTTTCGGTGTTGAGGTATTGGTTCCAACAACAATAAATGCGGCCTGCGCAACTGAGCTTGAGTCGCTTTCCTGCAAAATAAAGGGGCTTAAAGCCACCGGGCATTTAACACCAAATGGAATCGTAGTGTTTGCAGGGTCACAAGCCGTTCTAAATGAGCGCCCTTCATCTCGGAAATATCCATGGGCGCTAAATATGCGCCAAAAGTTAAAAGACGATGGCGCTCTCACTGTAAAAACGAATCATCTTTTGTTTGCCCAAGATGTGGAGTTTTCCAGTCCTAGCGCTGCTGCCGCAGTAATTCACGGTGGTCATGCAAACGGTCTTATCGCATGGAAGAACAAAGATGGCAAGACGCTCAAAGAGCTTGAATCCGTATAACACGTCGCTCAACCTGACTTGCTACGTCGGCGATTTGCGCCCCGTAGCTCGCAAGTTAGCTCTGCGTTGAGCGTCTAACCTTGGGAGAGATCAGCCGCCCGCTCAGGCTCGACATCCGCCCTGCGCCTATGGCAAACTCCGTGCATTCTATAGATAGAAAAAGAGAGCACTGCTTTTCAGGATCATAGTGTTATAGTTGGATATGAAATTAAATTGGAAGGGATCGCTGGAATGAAATCTAATCTGAAGGGAGGCAAGCTGTGCGTGGAGCATATTTAATTCCGTTGGCGCTGATTCTAGGTCTTGCTGCCTGCGACGGAGAGAAGAAAGACGCGGACAAGGATGCAGCCAAAGATGCTGGCAAGTCGCAAGCCAATTCAACCATGGCGGCTACACCAACCACCGGAATATTGACGGATGCGGCGGTAGGCGGCGTGGCTTATCTGGCATCTTCTGGCGCTGCGGGCACCACGGACGAAAAAGGGATCTACAAATATAATCATGGCGATACGGTTGAATTCAAACTGGGCGGCCTGATTATCGGCAAAGTAAAAGGTACACCTATCGCAACGCCCATGGAGCTGGCTGGAGATAGCAGCGCCAGACTGCAAAACCTGCTGGTTTTATTGCAGTCCCTGGATGCGGACGGCAACCCTGAAAACGGCATTTCCATTCCGGCCAGTGCTGCAGCCGCTATCAGCGCGTCCATCAATCTGGACAGCGATCCTGCCGCATTCGCAGCATCTGCAGAGCTACAGAAGGTAAGAGAGGCGGGAGGTATTACCGGCCCAGTCAGGACCATCGCGCAGGCCAAGGCTCACTTTCTTTCACAAGGTATGGCCATGCTCAGTACCAGTATCTGGTTTAAACAGGACGGCTCAACAGCGTTCGTGATGCGCGCTTTAGCGACAGGCGAGTATTTGCAAGGGGAGGCCATAACGGATGACTTCTGCGACGCCAACCGGATATGCGGTGGTACCAAGGCCAGCACGGCGGGAGTGGAGTACGGTACAGCAAGCCTTTCTGAATTTGATAACCGGGGATTCAAGATCATTGGCAAGCCGACAGTTGATACCAATCTTAAAGCCGGTTTGTCGCACCCACAACCAACCTGGCGCGTCCGTACCGATGGTGTTGATTTGATTGCCACAGAAATTGTGACGGTACAACGGGAGAGAGCGCAGCATAGCGTCTTTAGTGAACTCTTTCATGCTGGAAAACGTGCAGGGCCACTGGCGGTTACGGACAAGAAAGAGCCCCCAAAGACCAGGATCGAGGAAAGTCGTTACTCCAGAATGGAAAATGACCCAAAAGGCATCGTCGGAGCCTGGGTGCTGGATCCGGCCGCGATCAAGACACCAACCTATTTGTTCTTTGCCAACGGCAAATTTCTACTGGTTGACCCCATTGGAGATCTGGATCGTGACGGTCATAAAAGCTGCGGTGCTCCAGGTGTCGAATTCACTGCCTATACCTACGATGCCAGCAGCAAGGCTTTCAGTATCAAAGGCTTCACTTATGACACTAATGGCTGCGCAGGCTTTTCTGAAAATAATGCACTCTCATTTAGCATCGGTGCGGATGGTAATACGGCAACGGTGAATACACAAAACAAGAGTACGCTTACCCTGTACCGGATCTCGAAATAGCAGACTTGTTTCACGCAGGGCGTAGCAAGTTCTCCCGTAGTCTGTCAGATTTTCATCAGATGCCGGATTGCCCAGGAAAAAATGCGGGGGCCCAGCAGCCATCTGGCCATAATGGCCATCTTGGAATCGGCTGGTATTGCATGGCGCATCGGGGGATTCGCTGCTGTGGCCGCGTCGAGCACCGCCCTGGCAATGATCTCCGGGCCGGGCGCTCTGGGTTCGTCAACCAGCAAACCACGAACACCGGTCAGAAGTCTCTGGTAGACAGGCGGATGCGCGACAGTCTCAAGCAATGCCAACTGCCTGGGGACAAACTCCGTCTTGATCAGGCCGGGAGCGATCACTACCACATCGATCCCAGATCCCATCACTTCGTTGCGCAAGGTTTCGGACAGTACTTCCACCGCATGCTTGGAGGCGGCGTACCAGCCAAAACCCGGGATCGGTACTCTACCCAGAATCGAGGTGATGTTGATGATATGTCCCGATTTCTGCTGCCGCATATGCGGCAAGACTGCTTGCATGAAGCGTGCATAGCCGAAGACGTTGACTTCAAATTGCTGATGCGCAGCCTCCATTGAAACACATTCGATCGCCCCCAACTGGCCGTACCCGGCATTGTTCACCAGCACATCAATCCGACCCTTGGTCGCGATGACGTGCTCCACTGCCGCTCGAATGCCCTCTGCGTCGGTAACATCCAGCCGGATCGGCTCTATCTGCCTGGAACGCATCTGTTCCAACCGTTCCATGCGCCGCGCCAGGGCAAATACGTAATAGCCGTTAGCGGCCAGTAGTTCGGCCGTGGCCTTGCCAATACCGCTGGATGCTCCGGTAACCAATGCAATTCGCTGCCTCATGTTTTCTACCTTTGATGGTTACTGTTCATTCAATTTTCTACACTATCCTGCTAAGCTAAAATCAACAGCGAAGAAAATCTGAAATTTCTACTATTATTTATAAGAGTCGATCATGCCCACTATGCATTCTCCAACCATTCCAAATCCCAGCGTATTGATTCCAGTCCATCCCGCCATAGAAGATTATATGCGCGGATTGTTAAGTCAGACCGATCATCCGGTACTGACGGCGATGGAGAAGATCGCGCAGGAAAATAACTTTCCCATCGTCGGCCGCCTGGTCGGTGTTTTTCTCGAAACCCTGGCCAGGACAGTCGATGCTCGGCGTATATTTGAGTTTGGCAGCGGCTATGGCTATTCGGCCTACTGGTTTGCAAAAGCAGTGGGGCCGGAAGGACTGGTAATCTGCAGCGACGGTGACCCGCTCAATCAGGAAAAAGCCGGGCAGTATCTCGGTTCGGCGGGTTTATGGGATAGAGTCGGTTTCCATGTAGGGCTGGCGCAGGAAATCTTTGCCCGGACTGAAGGGTTATTCGACATTTGCTACAACGATGTGGATAAAGGCGATTACCCCGAAGTGTGGCAAATGGCCAGAAACCGAATTCGTCCCGGAGGTCTTTACATTGCTGACAATGTGCTGTGGCATGGACGGGTAGCGGTAGAAAATTATGTTGATGTTGTCCCCGGTTGGACCGAAGCCATCCTTGAACATAATCGACTCATATTCAATGATCCCGAATTCGATGCTTTCATCAATCCGACGCGGGATGGTGTTATCGTGGCGCGTCGAAAGACGGCGTAGCAACCCATGTAGCCCGTAGGATTAGCGCTCGGCAACATCCCTGCGCAGATGGCTCTCAACTGCCATCTGCATCACGCTAGCCCGCTCTGCCTCCGGCAGCTTGCTTATTTCCTTGATGGCATCGAAAAACCGACCCATATCTCCGTTCTGCTGCGCGAGCAGCGCCTGAAATGCGGGCACCAGTTGCGTGTAGGTGGAAATCGTTGCCAGCAACGCGTTGTTGAGTTGCTGCGCAAACCAGCGGTCATAGCTGCTGAATTCAGCTCTGGCGATTTTTAGCTGGGCGAATTCTTCGCGTAATTCATCAAATATACGCGCCTTGGCCAAACGCTTCTCTGTATCGCTCAGATCTGAGGCAAACAGTTCTTGCAGCCGCTTGCGGTGGTTCAGCACCAGCTCGGTAAAGATGGTTTCCCTTTCCTGTCTGGCATCAAATACGACCCGCTGCGAAGCCGCGCCGGTGCTGTCCAGCCAGCGGCCGACCCCTTCCTGCTCAACTACAGTGGCAAAAGATTCGTTGAAGGCACTGTCACCAGGAACATAAACCACTTGGTGAGTGAGTTCATGAAATATCAGCCGTGCGAGTTCCATTTCGGAATAGCCGATAAAGGTATTGAGCACCGGATCGTTGAACCAGCCCAGGGTGGAATAAGCGCGAACCCCGCCGACATGGACGTCATAGCCCTCATTTCTGAGCTCTTCTGCGTAGCTTTCCGCTTCTGCTTGTGAGAAAAAGCCACGATAGCTGACACAGCCAGCTTGCACGAAGCACCATTTTTTGAGCTCGCTGGAGAGTTCGGGGGCAGCGAATACATTCCAGACCACAAAGGGACGCTGCAGATCAGCATAGCTTGTATAACTCTGGTTATCCGGAAGCTTCAGTTCGCGGCTGGCGAATTCCCTCATCAGGACGACACGGGCGAGAACGCGCTTCAGTTTCTGATCGGCAGCGGGATCAGCGATAATCGTGCTGATCGGCTGGGCCCGGCGCAGAATCTCCATCTGACCGTCCACCGCCCGGGCGTAATAGGGAAGATTGGCACAGCTTCCAAGCAGGACGACCTGACCCACGGCAATGGCAAATTTTAATCGACGCGAAATTCGTAACATCATTCCGACTCCGAATGGTGCAGAAAATGTCCCTGCCGCAAAAATGCGCATACCTGACGCGCAACCCCAGCAGAAAAAAGCATGCCGGTATGACTCACATTGAGCACTACGTGATCGCTTGCAGCCGGTAGCCGTGTCTCCTCGACCGTTACCACGCCATCATTGGGATGCGGCAACCCGCCTAACAGCTTGCCAATACCCAGACTCATGCAGCCGGCGATTGATCCCACCTCGTGCTGCTGAGGGCATGCCGGTATCTTCTGCTCCAGCCACTGTCCCATACTGCGTCCGATCAGCCAGCGCCCCGGCGTGATGCACGTGAGCTTGCTGGCCGCATAACTAGCATGGTAAGGGCTCCCCAGCAGTAGCACGCGGCCAGTGCGTGACTCAGGATGTTCCGCCAGCATCTGCAACGCCAAAAGCCCTCCCAGACTATGACCGACAAAGTGGATACGTGTCGCGGCGATATCTGCGACAACGCGCGATAGCAACAGAGCATTTTGTGACAGCGAGGCACGCATGGAGGGATAGGAAAAAATGATGGTATGAAAACCACAGCGCCGCAACTGCAGCCCCAGCAATGTCATGACCCAGCCACGCACCCATAGACCATGCACCAGTATCACGGTTTCTTTGACTGTTGTTTCGCCCGACAATTCAATTTCTGGAATAGGTTTCACGGCGTGGGGGCAAACGCTACTGGAGCATCAGTATGACTTAACACCGGGCGGCACCTATCCTGCCAGCTCCAGCTCGGAAATACTCAGTAAAGCCGAAAATTTCTGTGCAGCGGCATCCTGCGTAAACGGCAGCACTCCCAGCAGTGGGCAAGCCAATCTTTGTTCCAGTACGCGCACATTCTCCTCGAACTCAATCATTTGCGGGTCAACCTGATTTGCCACCCAGCCTGCGAGTGGCAAACCGGTTGCGCGCACAGCCTGGGCGGTCAGTAGCGCATGGTTCAGGCAGCCCAGCCGCATTCCCACCACCAGTATCACCGGAAAACCCAGCGCCAGCGCCATATCGCCAGTATCACACTGGCTGTTGAGGGGCACCAGAAAACCACCGATACCCTCAACGATCACTATCTCAGCGACATTCTGCAACTCGTGGCAAGCTTGGAGGATAACTGTGGTGTCGATTTCAATCCCCATCCGTTTGGCTGCGATATGCGGCGCAACCGGCGGAATCAGTGCGTAAGGGTTAATCCACTCACGTGGCGCAGCAACGTTGCTGGCTGCGACAAGAAATTCCACATCCATCCATTTCCCGTTCTCGCAGCCTGCCGCCACCGGCTTCATGCCTGCGACAGCCTTGCCACACGCGACAAAGGCATGCAGCAAAGCACAACTTACCAGGGTTTTTCCCACGCCGGTGTCAGTGCCGGTGATGAAATAACCTGTTGCCATAACATCATTCCGGTAGACGGAATTCATCTTTCATCGGATGTCCGGCTGCAAGCTTGCCGATTGCTTTTCGCGGCTGCGGCTTCCAGGCATGGCCGTAAATCACTTCAAAAGTTGCCGGCAGTTTCCCTTCTACCCGCAGCGTTTCATAATAGTCTAGCGCCTTCTGCCACCCGCTTTTCCCGGTTAACCCGCGCGACCTGCCCTGAGTGACATTGTGGGCGCCGATGGCTCTGAGATCCCGCATTACGCCGATCACATCATCATAGGTCAACGTGATGTATTCCATATCCATGACCGGTGTAGCAAAGCCGTTATGCACCAGCATGTCACCAATATCGTGCATGTCAGTAAAGCGGTTGATGTGACTGTAATTGTCTGCACTACGGAAAGCCTGGCGTAATTCCTTCAAGGTATCCGGCCCAAAAGTGCTAAACATGAACAGCCCGCCGGGCTGCAGCACACGGCGCACCTCAGAAAACGTGTAACGCATATCGTTGCACCATTGCAATGTCAGATTTGACCAGACCAAGCCGACGCAGGCATCTTTCAACGGCAACAGTTCAATGTCGCCACATAGATAACTTGTCCGGTTCCCGCGAGCCGGCGACAACCGCTTCCACCATGGAACGGAGGGGCGTGCCTGAAAGTGCATCGCCAGCGCAATATCGACTGCCAGCATTTCGGCTGCGGGGTAGCGCATGGTCAGTTTGCGGCTACCATAACCGGTGCCACTACCTGCATCGAGAATTATATCGGGAGTGTATTTGATGTAATTAAGGCGCGACAGCATCCGGTCGCATACTTCGCGTTGCAGCACCGCCGCCCGGTCGTAACCCGCTGCTGCCCGCTCGAAGGCGTGGCGCAACTGGCGTTTATCTAGGGTATGGTCGTAATTCATCTAAACCGTCTGAATCAGGCTTGCTATAAATTGATCGGGATGTGATAAGAATAGCGCATGTCCGCAGCCAGGTAACATTAGCAGTTCTGAGTTGTGCAACTGCTGATGCATCCACCTCGCCGCAGCGGGACTGGTAATGACATCGTTTTCTCCATGCAACAACATCACCGGTTGATTGATGCTTGCTATTTTCTTGCGTAAATCGGTCGTCAGCAAAATTTGTAACCCTGCTTGCAACGAAATCTCATCCGGCTTGCCCTCCTGAGAAAAGCTTGCGCGTAATTGTGCCAGCACTGCGGTGGTATCGCTGCTGCCTCTCACCTGCAGGGTGAGAAATCGATCCAAAGTCGTTGCATAATCCCGCTTCAAGTTCTTCATGAATAGTTGCAGCATCGCCACTTCCATTCCCCATTGCCAGTCTGCACGTTTAACAAAGCATGGCGTGGTGGATACCAGCACAAGTTTGCTGACACGCTCGGGCATACGCAATGCAAGTTCAACCGCCACCTGCCCACCCAGCGACCAGCCGCAGACAATACAGCTTGCGGGCAAAATTCCCGCAACTTTCTCTACCACGCATTGCAGCGTACCCGATTCACACGCCGGACTGGAACCGTGTCCCGGCAAATCCACCAGGTGCAAGCGGAAATGCTGTGCCAGCCGGTCACGCACACCATCCCAGATGTCGCTGTGCATGGCCCAGCCGTGCAGCAGAACGAGATCAGGACCTGCACCAAAGATTTTAACGTGAAGACTCATGAGGTAAAAGTCATCAAGAATTGTCCAGTTCTCTCAATGCCGTCACCAGCTGCTCTACATCTGCCACGCTGTGTGCAGCGGACAGGGAAATCCGCAGCCGTGCCGTACCTTGCGGCACCGTAGGCGGACGGATCGCGGGTACCAGGATGCCGCGCTCGCGCAGTGCTTCGCTTAGCTGCAAGGCTTCATCATTCCTGCCTATGAGCAAAGGCTGGATAGGAGTGGCGGATGGCAGCAGCTCCCAGCGCAACGGCTGCAACCCTTGTCTCAGTTGTACGATGAGTTGTGACAGTCTCTCACGCCGCCATTCTTCCTGCTCGATCAATGTCAGGCTACGCAGCAAGGCATGGGACAGCAATGGCGGCGTGGCGGTGGTGTAAATATAGCTGCGGGCAGACTGAATCAGGGTTTCAATGATTTCCGCCTGTGCGGCAACGAAAGCGCCGAATACACCTGCTGCCTTGCCGAGAGTCGCCATGTAAATTATGCGCGGCGAGCTGAGATTGAAATGGGATGCCACTCCCCGCCCCTGCCGTCCCAGCACCCCGAAACCGTGCGCATCATCGAGCAGCAGCCAGGCATCATATTTGTCACACAGTGCCAGCAATCCAGCCACGGGGGCAATATCCCCATCCATACTGAACACGGCATCGGTCATCACCAGTTTGCGCCTGGCCTGCGACCCAGCCAGCCGCCGTTCCAGCACAGCCAGATCGAGGTGCGGGTAGCGAATCAATTTTACGCGTGAGCGCAGCACCGCATCGTTGAGCGAAGCATGATTGAGTTTGTCGGCAAATATCGCATCACCACGGTCAATCAATGCCGTCACCATCCCGGCATTGGCCATGTAGCCGGTGGAGAACAGTAGCGCCCGGGGGAATCCGGTAAAGTGCGCCAGCGCGTTTTCCAGCGCATGATGGGCCGAAGAATGCCCGCTGATAAGGTGCGAGGCGCCCGCCCCCACCCCATATTGTCTAGCACCATCGCAGACTGCCTCAATCAACTGGGGATGATTGGCAAGGCCAAGATAATCGTTGCTGCAAAATGTGAGATATTCGCGCCCGGCTATCGAGACACGAGTGTGCTGGGGACTTTCCAGAGTCAGACGGCGGCGGTACAACCCTGCGTTTTCCCGGCTGCGTAGCTGTTCGGCGAGATCGAAGAGCATTCTGACTACAGCGAATGGAGTCCCAGTTTTTTGAACAACGCGTCATCCCGCTGCGCTTCCGGGTTGCCAGTGGTAAGCAGCTTATCGCCATAAAAAATTGAATTGGCACCGGCAAGAAAACACAATGCCTGTATCGCTTCCGACATTTCCTGCCTGCCGGCGGACAACCGCACCATCGCTTTGGGCATGGTGATGCGTGCCGCCGCGATGGTGCGCACGAATTCCAGCGGATCGAGCGCCTCCGTGCCGTGCAACGGTGTACCTGCCACTTGCACCAGGTGGTTGATGGGGACAGATTCAGGATAAGGGTCGAGATTCGCCAGTTGCGCGATCAAACCGGCACGGGCATGGCGCGATTCGCCCATGCCGACGATACCGCCGCAGCACACGTGCATGCCGGTAGCGCGGACTTGCTCCAGCGTGTCGAGACGGTCCTGATAATCACGGGTGGTGATGATCTCACCATAGAATTCCGGTGCCGTGTCGAGGTTGTGGTTGTAGTAATCGAGACCAGCCTGCCTGAGCTGCTCAGCCTGCCCCGGTTTCAACATCCCCAATGTAGCGCAGGTTTCAAGCCCCAGCGCTTTTACTGCACTGATCATTTCCGCTACTTTGTCGATATCGCGCTGTTTGGGTCCGCGCCACGCTGCGCCTATGCAGAAGCGCGATGCTCCCTGCGCTTTTGCCGCCTCCGCTGTGGCAATCACTTCCGTGAGCGACAACATGTCCTGATCTTCAACGCCGGTATGGTAGCGCGCTGCCTGCGGGCAATAGCCACAGTCCTCGGGACAGCCGCCAGTCTTGACCGAAATCAGTGTGGACAACTGCACTGCGTTGGCATCGTGGTGCTGGCGGTGAACCAGTTGAGCTCGGTGAATCAGGTCGCTGAACGGTAAATCCAGTAATGCGTCGATTTGGGGAATGCTCCAGCGTGACTGGCTGATGGTGATTACATCGGGAGCAAGCTGATCCATTTTATATCCTGTATTAGCCAGTGGCTGAGCATTTGATTGATTCGGTTGTGCTACTATTAATTTGGGAGTGGCGGTTTAATCATTTTTTTCCCGGAAGGAAGTGAATCATCGGGGATACAGTCATTATTGTCAATTTATCACTCGGTATCTTTAAACGATAGATTAAATACAATGCAGATATTTTTACGCAAGCGTTGTTTGTTATGCGGGGCATACGGCAATAGTGCCCTGTGTGAGCCCTGCCGGCTGCAGGAAGACTTATCTGCGGCGCCTGTTTGGCGTACCCACCCGCGTTTACTCATACCGTGGCAGCAGTAAGTTATGACTTTCCAATAGATGCAATGATCCATTCGCTCAAGTATCGGGCGAATCTTGCGATGGCCCCGATACTGGCCGATTTGCTGGCAGCACAAATTGATCAGGTAATATTCCCGGATTTCATCGTACCGATGCCGCTGCACCCTGTCAGACTGCGTGAACGGGGTTTCAATCAAGCACTGGAAATCGCCCGCTGTATCGCGAGAAAAACAGGTATCGCTTTGTTGCCGAACGTCTGCAAGCGTATCAAAAATACCGTCTCGCAGACTGGCTTGCCGTGGAAGGAACGCGAAAAAAATATTCGGGGCGCATTCGCCTGCGAAATGGACCTGACGGGAAAGCACATCGCTGTGCTGGATGACGTAATGACTACTGGTGCAACCCTGAATGAATTGACGCGGGTGCTGCATGCCCGCAAGGCAGCGAAGGTAAGTGGGTGGGTAGTGGCAAGAACGCTATAGAAAAGGGCAGTCAAGAAGCAGCATCACAAATTATCGTGGCATATCATTTCGGGGCGTGTATGTAGATGATGAGTTGGTTGCCCACCTCACTTTCAAATTTCCGGATGCGCGTGATCAGACTCTCGCTCAACACACAATCCTTTGCCAGCATAAATGCGCCGTATGCAGTCAAGATGTCACGCGACAGTACCATGCCCTGCTTTAGCTGCCGTGAATTCACTATCAGTTCCGATTCTATCTGGAATGGCGCATCCTTCACCTTGATCACACCCATAAAGGCATCCACCACTGCCGGGTCGTAACGCTTTCCCTTACCTTCCTGGATATAGGCAACCGCTTCGCTTGGACTTAGGCGTTTGCTCAGCAGCTTACCGATCTGCACTGCATCATAATCATAAACTAGCGCGAGTATGCGTGCGCCCAGCGGGATATCCGCCCCAGCCAACCCGTCCGGATAACCCAGACCATCGAAACGTTCGCGATGACTGCGAATAAGTTTTGCCTCGGCATGGAGTTGCTCCAGCGCCATCAATGCAACCTGTCCTTTGACCGGATGCTTGATCACTTCGGCACGTTCTTCTCCAGTCAAATTCACGAAAGGTTTTTCAAACAACCGGTCCGGTAAGCCGATTTTGCCGATGTCATGCAGCAACGCGGCGATAAACACATTCTGTACTTCCGCGTCATCCATATTTATGCGCTGAGCGATCATGCGGGAAAGCGAAGCAACCCGCCGCGAGTGGCCAGCCAAGTCACCTTCACGCAATTCAATTAGATTGGAGAACACCTGAATCGAAGTAACAAAGCTTTTTTTCAGGTTGCTGTGGGCAATTTCGAGAAGTTCCATGGTCCGGCGCACTTCCTCAGTGCGCGCCTCGACCTTTTCTTCCAGATTGGCATTAAGATCCTTCAGCTCTTCGTTCTGCCTGTGCGTTAACTCTTCCAGGCGTTTTTTTTCCCGCTCCAGCATCTGCTGATGCAGCGCATGCTTGATCGTTGGGATAATGTCACTATCTTGCCATGGCTTGGATATGTAGCGGTATATCTGCCCCTTGTTGATGGCATCAATGGTGGCACCAATTTCGGTATGACCGGTGATCAGCATGCGTACTGTTTCCGGCCATTTCTCCCTGACTTTCTCCAGAAATTGTGCGCCGTTCATTTCCGGCATGCGCATATCAGAAACTACCAGATCAACATTTTCCCGCTCCAATATTGCCAGCCCCTGGGCGCCACTTTCCGCCGTCAATATCCTGTAACCAAACGGGTGAAACAACCGCTTTAGCGATGATAAAATATTGGCCTCGTCATCAACAAACAGCACGGTTGCCTTGATCTCTGGCACGATCTGTAATGTCGATAAGGTTTGCATTTTTCTCATGTATGTCCCCACTATTAAATACGTTTTATACGTTCAGTCTACGCTGGTTCAGCAAGCAATTACACACAACTAACGACGTGTTTTGTCAGGCAACCGCCGGCACCTCCAGGGGTGCCACGAAATCTACGAAATGACTCTATCACCGCCGGAATGCTGGCCAGTGTTTAGCATTTCTAGATGATAGAGCTTTACATTATTACGCCCGTTCTTCTTTGCATGGTACATGGCGATATCGGCACTCTTCATCAAGGTTTTCTCACCTTTGCCATGCTCTGGGTAGACGGCAATCCCAATACTTGAAGAGATATGCATGCTATGGCCGGCAAATTCGAAGGGCTGACTCAAAACATGGCGAATTTTCTCTGCGACCATCGTGACATCCTGTTCCTGTTCAATATTCGGCAGCAATGCGATGAACTCATCCCCGCCGATCCGTGCAACGATATCGGATTCACGCATACAACCTTGCATGCGTTTAGCCGCTTCCTTCAGCAACAAATCACCTATGGCATGGCCGAATATATCGTTGATGGGCTTGAACTTATCGAGATCAAGAAACATCAGCGCCAAATGCTTTTTATCCCGTTTGGCGGTGGCGAGTGCCTGTTGCAGGCGACCGGTGAACAGAGCGCGGTTGGGCAAGTCGGTAAGCGCATCAAATTGTGCCATATAAATCATGCGTTCCTCTGCGGCTTTGCGCTCAGTGATGTCACGCACCGTTGCCTGCAATATTTCTTTGCCGCCATAGTCGAACGTGGACAGCAATACTTCAGCAGCGAAATCTTCTCCGTTTGTTCTGCGATGCACCCATTCAAAACGTTTCTGACCATGCTCATATGCGGCCATGATATTCTCGTGTGTCGTCAACAACGAATCCCGTCCATCAGGCTGGAAAGGCGGCGAGAATGCGGACAGACGGGATGCGATGAATCCCTGCTTGGTCTCCACCCCGAACATTGCTAGCGCACTATGATTGCAGTCGAGAAAACTTTTGTCTGTTAGCAGCATGATGGCATCAGCCGAGCTTTCGAAAATGGCGCGAAACTTTTTCTCGCTTGCATGCAGATTGGCGTTAAGTTCTTTCAATTCTTCGTTCTGTCTGTGAGTCAGCGCTTCCAGATGTTGCTTTTCCCGTTCCAGCATCTTCTGTTGCAGGGCATGCTTAACTGCCAGGGTGATATCATTCTCTTCCCATGGCTTGCATATGTAGCGGTATATCTGCCCTTTGTTAATGGCCTCAATGGTGGCGTTGATCTCAGTGTAACCACTGAGTAGCATACGCACTGTCCCCGGCCATTTTGCCCTGACTTTTTCCAGAAATTGTGCGCCATTCATTTCCGGCATGAGCATATTGGAAATCACCAGATCAACGCTTTCGCGCTCGAAAATTTTCAGTCCTTGGGCACCGCCTTCCGCAGTCAATATACGATAGCCAAACGGGCGGAACAATCTCTTTAGTGACGCCAGAATATTGGGATCATCGTCAACGAACAGTACAGTTGCATCGATCACTGAAGTGGCCTGTGATGCTGCTACGTCTCGAATCATGTCTATTTGTGCGCTCATTATTTTCTCATTTTCTGAAGGTTGCATCGCCTCTGTTTTTTGCTTGCTCACATATTTTCCGTTTGCGGTTGTCGCACTGGCAGCCATACCCGGAACAAGCTCCCCTTCCCTACTTCGCTTTGCGCTTCCATCCGCCCCTGATGTTTCTGCACAATCCCATACGACAACGATAGTCCCAACCCTGTTCCTTGGCCTATTGGTTTGGTCGTGTAAAACGGCTCAAATATCCGCTTCAGATCCGCCGGCGCTATCCCTTTGCCCGTATCCGCAATTTCCACCCATACTTCGGCATCTTGCTTGCCGGTGCGCACTGTAATAGTGCCGCGCTTCTCGACCGCATGCACCGCGTTCACCAGCAGGTTCATGAATACCTGGTTGATCTGTGAAGGCAGACATTCCACCGCCACAATGTCGCCATATTCCTTTACTACTTCCACCTTGTATTTGATCTCGTTGTGGACAATATTCAGCGTGCTGTCCAGTCCTTTGTGCAGATCGGCCGCATACCATTCGTCGGCCGCGTCCACATGTGAAAAATCCTTCAGATCCCGCACAATGTTTTTAACATGGACAATGCCTTCCCTCGATTCAATCATCAGCGCGCGCAAGTCTTCCTTCAAAAAAGCAATATCCAGTTTTTTCCGCGCCGCCTGCAGTCGCGCACGCACTCCCTCATCGGCAATCGTCCCTTCCGCACTCTCATAATCCTCAATCATGCGAAACACATCCTGGACATATTTTTCCAGAGTGCCCAGGTTCGAATAAACATAACCAATCGGATTGTTGATTTCGTGCGCCACGCCTGTCGCTAATTGACCGATAAAGGTCATGCGTTCGGATTGCAGCAGATGATCGTGCGCTTCCTTTAGCTTGACGTTCAATTTCTGAATTTCTGCGTGACACTCGGTCAACTCCCATTTCGTCTGCTTGCCTGCAGTTATATCGATAATGGCGCCGATCATTCGATAAGGCTTGTCTGCCTGATCCCTGAATGCCTCTCCGCTTGTGTAGAACCAGCGGTATTCTCCGATATTCGTGCGCAGGCGATATTCGATAGCGTAAGGGGTACGTTGCGGTGAAAAATGGGCATCAAGTGCGTGCCGTACCAAATTCCGGTCTTCGGGATGCAGAGCTTCAATGAATGTGGAAAACAGATCGGGAAATTCATCCTCAGTGTAGCCGAGCATCTCCTTGAAGCATGGGGCGTAGAAAGCCGCGTCAGTGCGGATATTCCAGTCCCACAAGCCGATGGTGGCGCCGTGCACAGCCAGTTCATTGCGCTCCGTGTCAGAGTGCAAAAGCTCCTTGCTCTCGAGCAGATCCCGCTTCATTTTCTGCACATCGCAGAGGATGCGTCGATGCGGGCGCGGAATTGATCGCGCTCCACGCTCCGGCAAGCGGCTGACAGCGGCCACGGCAGAAACCGGAAGATGGGTAATCTCGGTAACTTGCATGCAAGCTGCGATGGAGTAGAGTCCGCAGGGAAAGAGAGCAGATTGGTCTTCATCTTTGTTGTAACGGCAGATCTGCAGGAAAATTTAGGTAGCTGCCTGTATTTATCAAACAAATTGGCGACACATCATTTCCCGGCCACTGGCTGCCTTGTCCGGCGCCTACAGAGCCCCTATGCAATAACTTCTGTAACCCACTGTAAATATTTACTTCCGAGAGTATGCAACAGAGATAGAGTTTGCCAGAAATGTCGGCCGTCCATGTCCTGGCTTCTGGCGAATCCGTGAAGCTCAAGAGTCAAGAACCAAATGCTTATGCCGCTAATGACGACTTGTTTCGGATGTTCCGGTAACAGATATTGGGATTAACACCAAGGGCGGGATGATCGAATGGATGATAGTGCAAGAATGATTGGCTGGGGGTGTATGGAGGAAATAAGCGCCACCAGCACCCATTTGTCTACTCAAACATTTTCCATCTGTGGCTGCCGTACCGGCAGCCACACTCTGAACGTGGTGCCTTTTCCCATCTCACTTTGCACCTCCATCCGCCCGTGATGCTTCTGGATAATGTTATATGACAACGACAATCCCAGCCCGGTCCCGTGGCCTACCGGCTTGGTCGTGTAAAATGGGTCAAACACCCGCTTCAGATCTTGCGCTGCAATCCCTTTGCCCGTGTCTGCGATCTCCACCCACACTTCGGCATCCTGTTTGCCGGTGCGCACGGTGATGGTGCCGCGCTCCTCGATCGATTGCACTGCATTTACCAGCAGATTCATGAACACCTGATTGATTTGCGAGGGCAGGCACTCCACGGCCACAATCTCGCTATATTCCTTCACCACTTCTGCCTTGTATTTAATCTCGTTGTTGACAATGTTTAGGGTGCTATCCAACCCTTTATGCAGATCGGCGGCATACCACTCATTCGCGGCATCCACATGCGAGAAACCCTTCAGGTCCTGCACAATGCTTTTAACGCGAACGATCCCTTCCTTCGATTCGGCCATCAGTGCGCGTAAATCTTCCTTCAGGAAGGCAATATCCAGCTTCTCCCTGGCCGCCTGCAGTCGCGCACGCACTCCGTCATCGGCAATCGCCCCTTCCGCCTGCTCATAGTCCTCGATCATGCTGAACACATCCTGGACGTATTTTTCCAGTGTGCCCAGATTTGAATAGACGTAGCCAATCGGGTTGTTGATCTCGTGCGCTACACCCGCGGCCAATTGGCCAATGGAGGCCATCTTCTCCGATTGCAGCAACTGATTCTGGGTCTCTTCCAGGCGGTTGTTGATACCGCGGATCTCCGCATTCATCTGCGCCGATACAATGATGCGCTGCTGTTGATCCATGTGCAGCCGAGCATTTTCGATCACCACCGTGATCAGGTTTACTACCATCTCGCCATTTTCCAGATCGGTATCGGTATAGGACTCACTCATATCCTGACGGTTGATGCTGAGCGTGCCGATGACCCGATGCTCGACCATCAGTGGCCAGCACATCGCCGAAGACGGCCGCAATACCCGGTCGCAGTCAACCGTTAACTTGAAGCGCTCATCAGCGGCAATATCGCCATTCAGTAGCAACGATCTGCCCGTTTCCGCCACCAAACCGAGAATACCACCACCAGATTTTATCTTGCTGCCGATCACATGCTCCGGGATGCCTATGCCGGCAACGATGGTGAGGTGCTGGTTACCATCGTCAAGCAAGGCCAGGCTGCCGCCGCTGGCATCAAAGCCATCGACGACGTGCGCCAGAATTGCCTGCTGTACCTCTTGCGGCTTGTCACGCATTCCCGTGATCTGCCCCAAACGGTAGAGCTGGTAAACCCAGCTAAGCTTGGTAGTAATATCTGACAACGTCGTTCCCCTATTTCGTTATTTCTATATTAACAGCCTGATGCTGGCGTACTGCTGCACGATTTTCGCCATCTGTATCGGCAAGATGTCAAATTCTATGCCAAGACGCGTCCATGCCGCGCTGGACAGTGACGGCATTCTATTGAAATCGGGCTTATCAAAATCCAGCATGTGCGACAGGACATTGGCGACATGCACCAGATCGGTCAAGGTGCCGGGATCACACTCGGGATCGTGGTGGTCACGGATTGCTCTCTGGATCAATAGCGGAAAGCGCCAGCGCTTGGTCAGTTCGTGGCCGATCTGGGTATGGTCCAGCCCGAGCACGGCACGCTCCGCCTCGAACATGCTGATATCATCCGCTACGCAACGCTCCAGCACCGCCGCGTAATTTTCACTGAAATACGCATCCAGCACCAGTTTGCCGACATCGTGTAGCAAACCGGCAGTAAATGCCATGCTTTCATCTTTGCCCAATGTCTTCGCTAACTGGTGCGCGCATACCGCAGTGCCGAGGTTGTGTTGCCAGAAAGCCAAGCGGTTGAAGCCGCTGGGTGTTGCCGCTACCGGGAATTGATTGATCAGCCCGGCTGCCATCACCAGCGAGCGCACGTTATGAAAACCCAATACCACCACTGCACTTTCGATCGAGCCGATCTTGCCAGAGTTGCCATAGAAAGGTGCATTTGCCACCCGCAGCACACGTGTTGTCAATCCCTGGTCCAGACCAATTTTCTGCACCAGCTCGGCGAAATTAACATTTTCCTTGTCGAAACTCGCCAGAACCTCCATCACCATTACTGACAGCGATGGTATCTGGTTGACAGCCTTGACCACCTGCTCGATCATTAACTTCTCCATACCTCTGAGCTCCTCTTCCAATTTCTGTGTTATTAACCCGGAAGTAGTGGATTAGATCACCCCCTGCAAATCTGGAGGCTTGGGTTTATTACATCCTCAAAAGAATCAAAGCTTGAAGCGCCTGAAAGCACCCGTTGCACATATCGGGCTTGAGTGGCTCAGCGCGTTCATCCGCCTCTTGCTGATACCGGCCACATGCCTGCATTATTCTCCAACTGGTCGCAAGAATGGGTCATTCTCGCTCGCCCAACCCTACCTAATTCTGCGGTATAGCCGAAGAATTACTTTGCTCCAATGCGGCCAGCCGATATTGCAGCAGCGTGTCACGCAACTTAAGCATTATTGGTTCGGTGCCGGCCTTGCAAAACTGCCGCTCGATCCTTGCCCTGATAGAATCTTCCAGCGTAACGCGCCGATCCCGGGTGAGCATCTCCTCGATCGACACCATGACGTAATCCACCTCCCGCCGCCTGAGCGAAGCAATCACGGCACTGGACAGTGCCGTCCCCTGCGGCAGCAGGCAAGTGCCGTTGGTATTACATACATCATGTGCCACCACCATCCCTGGCTCGAGCTGATCGAGCGTCAAACGTTCTATGGTTATCATCTCATTCCTCGTCTTCACTGTCTGGCACAATCACCAGCAACCGACCTTTTGCTACCGAAGAAACGCCCATCGAATAGCCCCAGAATTGCACCTTGCATCCGTTCTCAAGCTGAGAGGTGTGGCGTTTCCCATTCTCCATGAGAGAGTCAACCATGGCCTGGGGCAACCGTTCCGAGGTATGGCACCCAACCAGCGTTCCCATCCTGCTGACATCAAGTAACTTGTCCGCCATGCGGTTGGCGACGGCAATCTGACCATCTTCTCCAACGCCGATTACCGCTACCGGCAAATTCTCCAGTATCTCCTGTGATACCCGTAACATATCCAGGTTGAGCATGCCTTCGCGGATCTTTTCCTCCACACGCTGCGCAAGCTCTTGGTTAACACGCCGCAATTGCTTATTCGCTTCCTGGACTTCGCGCTCCAGCCGGATGTTCTCCATTTTCATTTCATAACGATGAAAGGCCTCTTTCACGTTGGCTTGCAGCAGATCATCTTCCCACGGTTTGGTGAGGAATTTGTAGATGGCTCCACGGTTGATGGCATTCGTCACCGAATCGAGTTCGGTATGACCGCTCAACACGATGCGCACGGTATCGGGATAAAGTTCTTTTACCTGACTCAAAAATTCCACACCGGTCATTCCCGGCATGCGCTGATCGGAAATAATCACACCTACTTCATTATGCGCCAGCAACTCCAGCCCTTCCCTGCCGCCGTTCGCTTTCAGAATTTTGTACCCATCACGCCTCAGCAAGCGTGCTAAGGCGGCAACAATATTCTCCTCATCGTCAATCAGTAAAAGTGTACGTTCCATTAGGCCTCTAGCGACTAATCCGGACTTTTTCCGCGCTGCGGTAAGCATATTCACCAGCAGTGAGGACCGACAGACTGTATGAGCTTCTCTCGATTTTTTCTGCCAACGAATGGCCTCATGCTACCAGCTTTTCATCAAGTCCAATGCTGATCCAATTTTTCGGAAACCAGGGCGGCAATTTGCAGCCAAGTGTCGAGTGACGCCGTTTACGCTTGCAGAGCCACTTGATGCGGTCAAACAAATCAGCCATCGCCGCATTACACATGCCATGCACCTGTTCGAACTTTTTCAGTCTGCAGTCTATCGAACAAACCGCCCATTAGCTTTTTGTTTACGGCACAATGTGTTGGAAACATTAGCCTGCACTGAAACTTTTTCCAGTATGCTTTTGTGGCGCATCGAACAAGGCATGCCGTACTCAGCAAGCCGATGAGCTTCCGCCATTCGTTTCGGTGCTCATCCAGTTCTGGAACTCCTGCGAATTCAGCATTCGATTGGAACATAAAATGACTCTTTCAACTTGATTATCAATCACAAGGCTTAAACCACCGGCTTTAGCCGGTCAGCTTTAACTGCGACAATATGCTGCACGAAAGGAGGTGTGGCATGGAATACAGATATGGAAGTCATACAGTTTTTCAAATTGAGTATCACTTTGTATGGGTAACGAAGTACCGCTACCCGGTCCTGAGAGGAGAAATGGCGGAACCGAATTCGAGAGCTGGTGAGAGAGACCTGCGAAGCCTTTGAGATCAGGATAGTCAAGGGTGTGGTGAGCAAGGAT
>JAYSQR010000033.1:0-28821 GCA_043721435.1 Nitrosospira sp.
GGCTTTGCGATAACGTTTGCGAATGGTTTCCAGATATTCACGCCGGGCACTTTTTACCATATCACGGTCTCCTTTTCGGTAACCTGTAATATGGCGCAACGTTATTTCTTAAAATACTTTTCGGTTACATTTAATGTGGCGCAATTCGCAGGTTGAGTTTTGGCTGGACTTTCTCCATCTGTTTGCTATAAAGAAAAAAGAACCGGATGCGCTAACTTGACAAACTTTAAAACGAACGGGGGCAATCAATTATGATTAACACAACGATTAAATATATTGTTTACACTCACAGTGGTGGAGGTGTACGCCATCACCATTTTGGAATCCAAAACAACATTATTGATGAGGCTGACGGCCAGGCATCATCGGGTGATACTATTAATGCTCTTGGGTTTGCTACATTACCCTTTAATGGGGACAATTTGCCATTTGCCTTCATGTCGGTACATGGAGCTGCTGATGGCAATCACCTTTATACAACTCCCGGTAATCAAACGGTTTCTGTCGGCGCCAGCAATATTGATATATTGGTGGTATATGCTCCGGTAGGTGGCATAGGTACGTTCCAGCATCATCCCGAAGCGGCTTTCAAGTGCCACCTGTCGCCGGTAGAAATCTGCCTTGATCTCCAGAGCGTCAATCTCCGCGCTGCGCCGTTCCAGCTCTTCTTTTAGCTGGCGAATCTCTCGCTGCAATCCGGTAACTTGCTGTACCTGCCAAAAAATCGCCCGGATTTCAGTCGGCTCCATTCCGCGGCGCCATTCCCCGATAAAAAGAAGGCCATCCCTGAAATAGAAGCCTTCCCACGATTGGCCGAGGAGGGCGGAGACATCGCCCAGGACGTGAAACCTTAACAGCCGACTGGCTGACTCGGGTGGCGTGGAGGTGCCATTTTTCCAACGTTTGATCGTTTTGGTGCTGGCGCCAGTGATTCGCTGGATAAATTCGATTGATGCGTCGAGTTCATCATTCATGATTTTTTCTCACTAAGGCATGAATTATGACTCTGACGAACTACAAGGAATAAAACGATAAGGCTGAGATTAAGGAGCCTTCTGGAATTTTTGACTGCCATTTGAACCCTCCATAATGTAGGGTTCTTAGCAGCTCACATAACGAGCGGATAGATGAGAAGCTAGAAACTTGCTGGCGAGGGCTGCGGCCTTTCTCATTACCGCAATCAGTTTTCTGTAATTTAACATAATATACATTATGAGCAATCCGGGCATGGCTACTTCGGCTTGCTTTTCACGTAATCTGTCAATAAATCAAGGTAGTGACGACCACGTGCGATCAAACACGGGTCAGATCGAATTCTGCGTGGGGAAACTTCGGGTTGTAGACCAGCTCCCAGAGAAACCCGTCAAGGTCAGTGAAGTAACCGGCGTAACCACCCCAGTCGGTGAGCTGCGCCGGCTTTGTTACTTTTGCCCCGTAAGAAGCGACACGATGCAACAGTGAATCCACTTCTGCCGCAGTGCGCACATTATGGGCCAGGGAGAAACCTGGAAAGCCGCTTCCTTCGGGGGCAATCCCGGCGTCAGCCGCCAGACTTGCACGTGACCAGAGCGCCAGCCGCGTCTGTCCGAGTGCGAAGAAAGTAACTGCTGGCGGAGATTTGAGTCGAGGCAGCCCGAGGCATTCCTCGTAGAAGCGGCTGGCCTTTGCCAGGTCGGCAACGCCAAGCGTAATGTAGCTAACCCACGGTTCCATAGGAGAATTCCGAGTTTTGGTTCATCGGCTCAACAGTAGAAAAAGCACCAGACAGAGCGAAACAGCGGTCGCGGCGACGCAAAACAGCAGTACCCGTCTGAGCTTTGCTTCAGCGACCGAGGCAGCCTGCTCCACTGCCGCGACTGTGCTCTGCAGTTGTTCAGCCAGCTCCTTGATCTGGATCGAGCTCTGCGAGGCAGCGGCTTGCAGCTCACTGATCTGCTGCTGCAACGTCGGATCGGCCGTTGCATCGCCTTTTTTCTTGGTAAATACCGGAGTTGCGACTGAGATGATTGCTCCCACATGCGGGAGAACCGCCTTTAGCGCAGGAATCAACCATGCGGCCATAGATGTGTCCTTCTTGAATGAATGCTCATGATACTGGCGTAATTGCTTGATGCTCTACGGAATTATAGCTTCAATGTCGGCCAAAATCAGTGACGGTCCCAACTGCTCCGCAGGCTCAGGCGATGCCGCCATTGGCGCCGATGTTCTGTCCCGTGACCCAGCCCGCCTCTGCACCGACTAGAAAAAGTACCACTTGGGCAATATCCGCCGGTTCGCCGATACGGTTCAGCACGGCCATGCCGGCCATGCGTTTGATCTCCTCCGCGCTCTTGCCAGTAGTGAAGAGTTCGGTATTCACCGGTCCGGGCGAAATGATGTTGGCCGTAATGCCGCGCGCGCCTGCTTCCTTCGCAAAAATACGCGTCAGCTGCTCGACCGCGCCTTTAGTGGCGGCATAGGCGCCGTAGTTTGGCAGCATCAGCCGCGTGACGGTGCTGGACAGGGTGACGATGCGCCCGCCGTCCGCCAGCCGGATGGCGGCTTCACGCAAGGTGTAGAAGACACTTTTGACGTTGCAGCTCAAGATCCGGTCGAACTCCTCGTCGCTGGTGTCTGCAATTTTCTTATAGAGTAGCACGCCGGCGTTGTTGATCAGGATATCCACCCGTGCGTAGCGTTCGATGGCCACGTCAAATAGCCTGCGCACTTCTGCCGGGTTGCTGACATCTGCCCGCACGGCCAACGCTTCGCCGCCTGCAGCCGTAATCGCAGCGCAAACCGCCTCGGCGTCCTGCTGCCGTGCAATATAGTTGATAACCACTTTTGTGCCAGCGTCAGCCAATGTACGTGCGATTTCGGCGCCAATGCCGCGGGACGAGCCAGTGATGATGGCGACTTTATCCTGGAGCGCTGTCATGGTTCTGGGGGGTCTGAAGGTCTGCAAGCGGGTCGGCTAACTGATTGTTTAAATTGGTACCCTGCTCTATTCCTTGGCAAAATTCAACTCCACCCCGTTGCCCGCCGGGTCTTTAAAGAATAGTTGGACCTTGCCGGTCAGCGGCATGTGCGCTGTTTCGAACGGGATATTGTGCCGCTGCAGGCGGGTTTCCGTTTCCGGCCGCCCGGTACAGGTGAACGCCACGTGATCAAAGGTGGTGGCGACATGAGTGACGCGTGTTTCACCCGGATGCGTCTGGCTCAGATGGAGCACGTCCTGCCCGCCGGCGTAGAGCCAGTAGCCGGAGCCTTCCAGCGGTGGCCGCTGGCCTAGCTCGAGACCTACCACCTCACAGTAGAATTCCTTGAGCTTGTCCAGCAGTTCGCGCGGTGCGCGCAGGTTGTAATGGTTAAGACCGATTGTTGCCATGTGAATTCCTGGCGGTTATGACGGGATGCAGGCTGCGTGGGATCTTGGATATTGACTATAAATCAATTTGTTGCGCCTCCAAACCGCAGCTGTTTAGCAACTTGCAAATGCTCCCGGCTCAGGGCAAAACTCAATGCAGTGCCGCCGGATTCATTCCGGATATTGGGGTTTGCACCCTTCTGCAACAGCAGCTTGACGGCATCAAGATGGTCGCCCCTTGCTGCCATCATCAGCGCGGTGGTTCCATTGTCGGAGGTCGAATCGATTTTTGCGCCTACGCCCAGCAGCATCTCGATGATTTCCGTGTGGCCCTTGGTCGCGGCATATATCAACGGATTCCATCCCTTGTGATTGATTTCCGCGCCTTTGAGATAAAACTGCTTGGCCATGCCGGCTTCACCATGATAGCTGGCGAGCATGATGGCAGTCTCGCCATAGTGATTACGCAAATTGGGATTGGCACCTGCCTCCAGCAGCAGATGGATGAGATGGTTATTTTTATTCTGGACTGCGATCATCAGCAGCGTATTTCCGCGTTTGTCGTATGTATTGGGGTTGGCACCTTTCGCCAGCAGCTTGACCAGATCTGCAGTATTGTTGTCCTCCACCGCCCAGATCAAGTCTTCATGGAGGCCCTCGGCGGCATGCACCGGCAGACATAAGTTGGCAGCAAGCAGCAGAGCGGGGAGTAAATGAGGTATTTTGAGCGAATTGAACATTCAGGCAACCTTGAATAATTTGAAGAAATTGCGAGTGGTCGTAGCGGCCACTTCGTTCACGGTGATGCCGCGCAATGCAGCGATTTCTTCGGCGACATGCCGCACGAAGGCGGGCTGATTGATTCTACCACGGTGCGGTACCGGGGCAAGATAGGGCGAATCGGTTTCCACCAGCATTCTCTCCAGCGGCATTCTTTTGGCAATATGTTTTAGATTAGTGGCTTTCTTGAAAGTTACAATGCCGGAAAAAGAAATATAGAAATTCATTTCCATCGCCTGCTGCGCTACCTCCCAGCTCTCAGTAAAGCAGTGCATCACCCCGCCGACGCTGCCGGCGCCCTCCTCCGCCATGATGCGCAGCGTATCCGCCGCCGCCTCGCGGGTATGGATGATAAGCGGTTTGTTGCATAGCCGGGCAGCACAGATATGCTGGCGGAAGCGTTCCCGCTGCCATTCCAGATCGCCTTTGAGGCGGAAATAATCCAGCCCGGTTTCGCCGATGGCGACGACTCGGGGATGACAAGCCAACGTCGCCAGTTGTGCCGCCTGCGGTTCGGCCAGATTCTCGTAATCGGGGTGAACGCCGACCGAGGCGAAAAGATTGGGGTGGGCCTCCGCCAGCGCCAATACCCGCGGAAAATCCTGCAGATTAACGCTCACGCAAAGGGCGTGACCGACATCGTTGTCGCGCATGTTGGCCAGCAGTTCATCAAGATTGACGGCTAGATCGGGAAAGTCTAAATGGCAGTGGGAATCAACAAGCATAAGGGCACCTCTAAAAATTCAGATTTCGTCACAATACGTTGTTACTCACAAAAAATGTTTCCTTACATATCAATCATATGCCGCGTCTACATTTTTTGTTCCCACCTCGTCTTGTTTAGAACTTTGAATTTTTAGAGCAGGCAGATAACCCGCATCCCTCAGTCAACGCGTTTGCTCCGGGCGGGGGCGATCAGCATGGCGTAGGAAAGTAGCATTTCTTCCAGAAACAAGCGGGAATTGAGCGGATGCCGCGCCAGGCGCTGGGTCGAGATCAGGCTGCGTGAATAAGCGGCAAGCGCGCGCGGGTCAATTTCAGATACCAATGATTTGATGGCGGCAAGCATGGGTAAATGATAGCGGATTTTCCCGGTAGTACGGAAACTCATCAAATCATAACACCATTTCTGCATCCAGTTGACCGCTGTTGGCAGATCGGATTTCTGCATTTCTTCGGCCAGCACGATAGGATTGAAACCGCCCGGCGTACCGATTTGCCGGATAAAAGCTTCATGTTGCGCAAGATAATCATCGTCGTCGAACTCCAGCGCTGCCAGCGGCGCATAGCCGGCGGCGGCCAGGCTGGTTTCGGGATCCTTGACGCCCTGCTGTTCAAGCCAGGCGACCGCGGTGGCAAGGTCGGGCGTGGGCATGGCGATTTGCCGGCAGCGGCTGCGTATGGTCGGCAGCAAATCCTGCGGGCGGTGTGTCACCAAGATGAACAGGGTCTGCGGCGGCGGTTCTTCCAGATTTTTCAGCAAAGCGTTGGCCGCAGCCAGATTCATCGCTTCTGCCGGATGGATCAGGATGATCTTGTAGCCATTGCGATGGCTGGACATATGTACCAGATCCGAAAGCGCACGTATTTGCTCGACCCCGATCTGTTTGCTGGGCTTTTTCTTCCCCTTGGCGCTGACGGGTTCCGTCTCGGCATCGCTGCCCGCCTCCGCCGTGGCTTCATCGGCCAGCGCTGTCAGGGCTTCCGGTTCGACCAGACGAAAATCCGGATGTCCTCCCTGATCAAACCAACCACAGCTTGGGCAGCTGCCGCAGGCTTCAGCATCGGCGGACGGTTGCTCGCACAACAGTGATTTAGCCAGATTGCGGGCAAATACGAGCTTGCCGACCCCCTTTCTGCCCTTCAGTAACAGAGCGTGACCGCGGACAGCCTGACCCTGCGTCAGCATCCGCCAGACAGCAACTTGCCAGATATAGATATTATTCATTAACAGATAGTTGAAATAATATCATGAAGCGATTCTTTAACTTTCTCCAGCGGCTGACTGGAATCGATCAGGCGTATCCGCTGGGGAAATTTGTGCGCTCTTTGCAGATAGGCTGCCCGTACCCGCTGGAAAAACTCGTCCTGCTCTTTTTCAAAGCGGTCGGCCGTCTTGATGGCATTAACCCGTTGCCTGCCCAGTTCGACGCTCACATCGAAATAAAGCGTGAGATCAGGCTGAAATTCTCCCTGCACCCAGCGTTCCAGATCATCCAGCCGGTTGCTGGCCAGCCCCCTGCCGCCACCCTGATAGGCAAAGCTCGCATCGGTGAAGCGGTCGGAAATTACCCAATCACCCCGCGCCAGGGCCGGCAGTATCACCTTGTCCAGGTGCTCGCGCCGTGCCGCAAACATCAGCAGCGCTTCGGTTTCCGCATGCATTGCCTGGCCATTGTCGAGCAGCAGTGCGCGCAGCTTCTCGCCCAGGGGCGTCCCGCCCGGCTCACGGGTCACCACCACGGTCAGGCCTCTGCCACGCAAAAAATTTTCCAGCCAGGCAAGATGAGTGCTCTTGCCTGCGCCGTCTATACCTTCTAGGGTGATGAATTTGCCTGGCGTCATTGCGGGTACCACGGATTGGCGGGAAACCCTTCCCCAGCGCGCAGTTTATCTTATACTTGCCAGCGGTAACAGTCCTGGCTGGGCAGCGCGCGATCTGACTGCAGGGATGCCGTGCCGCCGGATAAATCTGTTATGGTTGCGTCTTGCCCTCTGCCATATAGCCTATGCTGCGCCTGACTGAAATCAAACTCCCCCTGAATCATGCCGCAAGCGAACTCACGGCCGCTATTCTTCAACGTCTGGGAATTACGGCGGATGAGCTTGCAGGGTTTTCGATTGCGCGCCGTGGCTACGATGCACGAAAACGCGGAACGGTTTCTTTTGTTTACACCCTGGATGCCGAACTGAAGGATGCAGCAGCAGAGGCAGCGACACTGCAACGCCTGCAAGCGGATGGACGTGTCTCGACCACACCGGACATGAGCTATCGTTTTGTTGCGCGCGCAGCACACGCTTCGGCTGCACAGTCACGTCCGGTCATCATAGGCACCGGACCCTGCGGGCTGTTTGCCGGGCTGATTCTGGCACAGATGGGATTCCGCCCGATCCTGCTGGAGCGCGGGAAGGCGGTGCGCGAGCGCACCAAGGATACCTTTGGCCTGTGGAGACAGGGGCAGCTCAACCCGGAATCCAATGTCCAATTCGGTGAAGGCGGGGCGGGCACATTTTCCGATGGCAAGCTCCACAGCCAGATCAAAGACCCGAAACACTACGGCCGCAAAGTACTCATGGAATTCGTCAAGGCGGGTGCTCCGCCCGAGATTCTCTATGTGAGCAAACCGCATATCGGCACATTCCGGCTGGTGGGCATGCTGGAAAAGATGCGCGCAACCATCACCTCGCTCGGCGGCAAAATCCGTTTCCAGAGCCGGGTGGACGATATTGAAATCGATAATGGGCAGATACGGGGCGTGATGCTGGCCAGCGGCGAACATATCGCGACGGGCCAGGTCGTGCTGGCCGTCGGTCACAGTGCACGCGATACCTTCCAGATGTTGCATGACCGCGGGGTATATCTCGAAGCCAAACCTTTTTCCGTCGGTTTGCGCATCGAGCATCCGCAGTCACTGATAGACCGTTGCCGCTTCGGCGACAATGCCGGCAACCCGTTGCTGGGTGCAGCCGACTACAAGCTGGTGCATCACTGTGCCAATGGGCGCTCGGTTTACAGTTTCTGCATGTGTCCTGGCGGTACCGTGGTGGCAGCGGCATCGGAACCGGGACGGGTCGTAACCAACGGCATGAGCCAATATTCACGCAATGAACGCAATGCCAACAGCGGCATCGTCGTCGGCGTGACGCCGGCTGATTATCCGGGCCACCCGCTGGCAGGCATTGCCTTTCAGCGCCAGTGGGAGGAGCGTGCCTTCGACTTGGGCGGGCGCAATTATTCGGCGCCGGTGCAACGGGCAGGCGATTTCCTTGCGGGCCGGGCATCCACCGCGCTGGGCACGGTGATCCCCTCCTACACCCCCGGCGTGCAGTGGTGCGACTTGAGCAGCGCTCTGCCGGATTATGCCGTCGCCGCGATACGCGAAGCCCTCCCCGCTTTTGACAGGCAGATCAAGGGGTTTGCCATGCATGATGCCGTGCTGACCGGGGTTGAGACGCGCACTTCCGCGCCGATCCGCATCAAGCGTAATGAGAATTACCAGAGCCTGAATACTGCCGGACTCTATCCTGCAGGTGAAGGTGCAGGTTATGCGGGGGGCATTCTCTCTGCGGCGGTGGACGGCATCAAGGTGGCGGAAGCATTGGCGCTGCAGGTTCTTGCTGACGTAGCGGCAGAAAAATAGAATTAATACTAACTGGCAGTGATCGGCTGGAATGCATCCATCGGGATGGGCTGGTATTTGACTGCCAGAATTTCCAGTTCCTCAACCCCGCCCGGCGCATGCAGTGTTACCGTATCATCCTGCCGCGCCCTGATCAGCACCCGTGCCATCGGTGAAATCCAGCTAATGTAGCCGCGGGCAGTATTGACTTCATCGACCCCGACGATGGCTACTGTTTTTTCTTCACCTGCCAGATTGGAATAGGTGACTGTGGCACCAAAGAAAATCTGCGTTTCATCGTCTCTCGGGTTTGCAGGATCCACTACTTCGGCCATATCCAGCCGTTTGGTGAGGAAACGGATACGCCGGTCAATTTCTCGCAGGCGCTTCTTGCCGTAAATATAGTCGCCATTTTCCGAGCGGTCGCCATTACCCGCAGCCCACGACACCGTGGCAGTCATTTGCGGACGCTCTTTATTCATCAGCCACAAGAACTCGTCCATCAGCCGCGCATAACCATCCGGCGTGATATAGTTTTTGCCAGTGGCAGGCAGGAGATCGATGCCTGTATCTTCTTCAGGATCGTCGGCCCCTTCAGTTTCTTTTATAAATGCTTTGCTCATAGGTTGAATACGGTTAAAGCAGCCTCTCGATGAACCTCCGGCGGGCTGCGGTAGAATCGGGTGTTAGAAGCGCGGCTGGTTAGGTGCGTTGCACTCCCAGGCAGCGTAGATTAAGCTACGGCCTTTGATCTGCGCCCGATGCTTGCTCTACTGTTACCAGCAACGCAAGCCAGAAAGGACTCATTCAACTACTGCTTAATCGAAATTTACCATAGCATGATATCTCACGCATGACCACTTCCCGGCCGCCAGAGAAATCGTGGCAATCAACTGCCGGCACACCGGCAGCCACTCACCCCGAGCCATTCTGGCGCTCGCTGTTTTATTTCAATGTGTATCGCCTGCTGATAGCAAGCGGGATCGTGGTAATCACATGGCTATCTCCCGAATCCAGTTTCGGTTCCTATAACCCACAATTGTTTCTGTATACAGCGCTAGCCTATATCGTGTTTGGTGGAATATCGCTGCTGCTGACCCGTATGCAGCGGCTGCATTTCGATCGGCAGCTTGCAATCCAGATTAGCGGCGACGTGGTGTTCGTCGCCATCCTGGTGTACTCCAGCGGCGGTATACAAAGCGGGCTGGGTCCCTTGCTGCTGGTGCCGCTGGCCGCAGCCGGACTGATCAGCCGCGGCAGACTGGCATTGTTTTATGCATCCATTGCCAGTATCGGCATACTCCTGGAGGAATCCTATTCCCTGCTCAATGTTGAAGGTTATCAGGCCCAATATCTGCAAGCAGGTTTGCTTAGCCTGGGCTATTTTGCCGTCGCATGGCTGGCACATAAGCTCGCAAAATATACCATTGCCAGCGAACAACTGGCACTGCAGCGCGCGATCGATCTTGCCAGCATGGCAGAAGTGAATCAGCTGGTGATTCAGGACATGCAGGATGGGGTGCTGGTTGTGGATGAGAACGGTAAAATCCGGCAACATAACCTGCAAGCAGGGAGACTCATTGGTCTGACGTCGGGGGTATCTGCAGCCCCAATGCTTGCTGATCATGCACCAGTTCTGGCGACGCAACTGGAGGTCTGGCGTGAGAGTGGGAATATTGATTCTGACTCGCTGCGGATACCAGCCAGCGATGCCGCAGTGCGAATACGGTTTGTACCGGTAAAAAGTGATGGTCGTATCAATACGTTGATCTTCCTCGAAGACGTGAGCCGCATCCAGGCACAGGCGCAACAGTTGAAGCTCGCCGCTCTCGGCAGGCTTACCGTCAATATTGCTCACGAAATCCGCAACCCGCTTTCGGCCATTGGTCACGCTGCCGAGTTGCTGGAGGAAGAAAAGAGCTCCGATCCCACTCAAATGCGGCTATTACGCATCATCCGGGACAATACCCAGCGCCTCGACAAGATAGTGCAGAATGTCCTGGAGCTGAATCGCCGGGATCGCGCCACGCCGGAAGCGCTGCATCTGGCGGATTTCATGCACACGTTTGTTGTCGATTTCTGTCATGCCGAGAAAGTTGCCAGTAACATATTTGTGCTGGATATAGCCGATCGGTATGTTGTGAACTTTGATCGGGGGCATTTGAATCAGGTATTGTGGAATTTGTGCCACAATGCCTGGCGCTATTGCCGCAAGCAGCCGGGTAGTATCCGGCTGAGGGCGACTGAAGGAACGGCTGGGAACAGCATCAATCTAGACGTGATCGACGATGGTCCTGGCATCCCCCCGGCGCTGCTGAGCCATTCGTTCGAGCCTTTCTTTACTACTGCGGCAGGCGGTACCGGTCTCGGTCTCTATATTGCACGGGAGATGTGCAAGGCTAACGGTGCGGCACTCGACTGTCTGGAGAATACCATCGGCGGCCATTTCAGAATCGTTTGCAGGAAAAGTTGAAGCATGTCTAAACCACACAGAGAACGAATTGTACGGTCCGCTGATGGCGGCAAATCGACCATTCCGGCCGTACTTGTCGTCGACGATGAGTCGGATATCCTGGAACTGCTCGAACTGACGCTGGTGCGCATGGGGCTGGACGTGGAGCGCGCGATGACCGTGAGCGATGCCCGGCATTTGCTCGATTCGCGCCATTTTGATTTGTGCCTGACCGATATGCGTCTGCCCGACGGCGAAGGATTGGAACTGGTGCAGCATATCGTCGACCATTGCACCGGCTTACCGGTGGCGGTAATCACTGCTTATGGCACTACCGAGAATGCCGTTGCCGCACTCAAGGCAGGTGCGTTCGATTACCTGGCCAAACCGGTGTCGCTGGAACAGTTGCGTTCTCTAGTGAAATCCGCATTGAATCTGTTGCCACTGCAGGTGAAAACTGCCGCTAGTTCCGGAAACAGCAAGCGAGCCCTGCTCGGCGAATCTCCACCGATGCAGCAACTGCGCGCGATGATCGAGAAACTCGCACGTAGCCAGGCGCCGGTTTATATCAGCGGTGAATCGGGCAGCGGCAAGGAGCTTGCGGCAAGGTCGATACACGAAAACAGCGCCCGCCGTGACAGACCCTTTGTCCCGGTCAACTGCGGCGCAATCCCTGAGAATCTCATGGAAAGTGAGTTTTTCGGTTACCGCAAAGGCGCTTTTACCGGCGCGGATACCGAACGTGACGGTTTTTTTCAGGCGGCTGACAGCGGCACCTTATTTCTCGACGAAGTGGCCGATTTGCCGTTGGCCATGCAGGTCAAGCTGCTGCGGGTAATCCAGGAAAAACGGGTGCGGAAAATTGGCTCTGCTCAGGAGGAAAATGTAGATGTACGCATCATCAGCGCCACTCATCAGAAATTGAGCGAATGTGTCGAAAACGGAAAATTCCGTCAGGACCTGTACTATCGCCTCAACGTGATTGAGCTGAAAATGCCTGCATTGCGTGAAATCAGTGAAGATATCCCATTGATTGCAAATTCTATTCTTGCCAGATTATGCCAGGCAAGTGGAAGAAGCAGATGCAGCTTCAGTCCCGCTGCGCTGGAGGCGCTGGCGCACTATGCTTTTCCCGGTAATGTACGCGAGCTGGAGAATATTCTGGAGCGCACGCTGGCACTGTGCCCGGATGCTGAAATCGAGCGGGATGGGCTGCAACTGGCGGCGTCGGTGAAAGAAGTGTTGCCGGATGTCCCGGCATCACCACCCGCCGCATCCGGCGACGGGTTGCCGTTGCAGGATTATCTCGACCAACTGGAAAAGGAATCCATCATTGAAGTCTTGAAAAAAACCAAATATAACCGCACTGCCGCTGCGAGATTGCTGGGGATCACGGTCAGATCTATGCGCTACCGCATGGAACGGCTGGGATTGAATGATGGTGATGATTAAGGAACCTTGGTCACCGTATGAAAACGGAGGCCGGACGAATGCAAATTGACATAAACGGCTGTCTGGACAGCGTGCATTTCATCCCTTCGCCCAATTGCGATGAGCGCCCGGCCGGGTGTGCCATCAATTTGCTGGTAATCCACAATATCAGTCTGCCGCCGGATGAGTTCAGCGGCGATGGAGTGATCGAACTATTTACCAACCGGCTCGACCCGGCAGCCCATCCCTATTACCAGACTCTACGCAACCTCAAGGTTTCTGCGCATTTCCTCATTCGCCGGGACGGCGAGATCATCCAGTTCGTTGCCTGCAGCAAGCGCGCCTGGCATGCGGGAAGCTCCTGCTGGCAGGGCAAGTCCCATTGCAATGATTTCTCCATCGGGGTGGAACTTGAGGGCAGCGATACCACGCCTTTCACTGATGCTCAATACACGGCGCTGACCGCGCTGAGCAGGGTGCTGCAGGAAGCCTATCCCATTACGGACATTGTCGGGCATTGCGATATTGCCGCAGGACGCAAGACCGATCCCGGACCACATTTTGACTGGGAGCGTTATCGTTCTGCGTTGCTGGCTGGGGGGAAACGCGCTGAAAAATCTTAAAGAAAAATATCATTATAGCAATAAAATATATTGATTTTAAAGTCTTTAGAAGCTTATTTCATCCTCAAACTACACCCTGGCTGCGCAGATACTCTTCGTACTGGCCCTTGAAGTCAGTAATTTCGTCCGGTTTCATTTCGATGATGCGGGTGGCCAGTGAGGACACAAATTCCCGGTCATGGGAGACGAAAATCAGCGTGCCGGTATATTTCTCCAGCGCGCTGTTGAGTGATTCGATGGATTCCATGTCGAGATGATTGGTGGGTTCGTCCATCAGCAGCACATTGGGTTTCTGCAGAATGATCTTGCCAAACAGCATGCGTCCTTGCTCTCCGCCGGAAATCACTTTTACCGATTTCTTTACTTCGTCGCCCGAGAACAGCAGTCTGCCGAGTATGCTACGTATAGTCTGATCGTCATCGCCTTCGCGCCGCCATTGCGTCATCCAGTCAGTAAGCGACATATCTGTTTCAAAATCAGTGGCATGGTCTTGCGCAAAATAGCCGGGACGCGCTTTCTCCGCCCATTTCACTTCCCCAGCATCGGGTGTCAGGTCGCCAACCAGGCAACGCAGCAACGTGGTCTTGCCAATACCGTTTGGACCGAGGATGGCGACCTTCTCTCCAGCTTCGACGTTAAGGCTGAATTTGTGCAGCAGCGCTTTTTCCATGCCGGGGAAGCTCTTGCTGATGCTTTGCACCGATACCGCCAAGCGATGCAGCTTGTCGCGCTCGTCCACGTCGAAGCGGATGTAGGGATACTGGCGGCTGGAGGGTTTTACGTCTTCCAGTTTGATCTTTTCGATCTGACGTGCGCGACTGGTCGCCTGCCGTGCCTTGGAGGCATTGGCGGAAAAACGGCTGACGAAGGACTGCAACTCCGCGATCTGGGTTTTTTTCTTGGCATTATCAGACAGCATGCGCTCCCGCACCTGGGTGGATGCAGTCATGTATTCGTCGTAATTACCGGGGTAGATGCGGATTTCGCCATAATCCAGATCAGCCATGTGGGTGCAGACGCTGTTCAGGAAGTGACGATCATGCGAAATGATGATGATGGTGCTCTTGCTCGCGTTGATGACGTCTTCCAGCCAGCGAATGGTGTTGATATCCAGATTATTGGTCGGTTCGTCCAGCAGCAGGATTTCCGGGTTGGCAAACAGCGCCTGCGCCAGCAGCACGCGCAGCTTGAATCCGGGCGCGATCTCGCTCATTGGTCCGCGGTGCTGGGACAGCGGAATACCCACGCCCAGCAGCAGTTCCCCGGCACGGGCTTCGGCGGAATAACCATCCAACTCGGCGAAATGCGCTTCGAGTTCGGCAGCATGCATGTAGTCGGCTTCGCTGGCGTCAGCATTGGCATAAATCGCATCGCGCTCTTCCTTTACCCGCCACAGCTCATCATGCCCCATCATCACCGTATCGATCACCAGGCAGTTCTCGAAAGCGAATTGGTCCTGGCGCAGCTTGCCCACACGTTCGTTGGCGTCAATACTGACATTGCCGGAAGTGGGATCCAGATCGCCGCCAAGGATTTTCATGAACGTGGACTTGCCGCAGCCGTTGGCGCCGATCAGACCATAACGGTTGCCGTCGCCGAATCTGACGGAGACATTTTCAAACAGGGGCTTGGCCCCAAACTGCATGGTGACATTGGCGGTGGTGATCAAAACTTGTTTCCTGAAAAGGGGTGCTGCAAAAAGGCCGCTATTTTATATGGTTTTGCAGCAAATTCCGAAAAACCTTTGGGATGCGGTGGATTCGCAAACCGAAGTAGAATGGAAGCTCAGCCTCTTTGCCAATAACCGCTCTGGAGTATTGCGCCAGCGGACCATGCTGCAGGTGAGCAGGTTGCTATCCCGATGTAGCAAACTATGTCTATGTCCATGAACAAGTCTTCCAAAATTTCTGTGCGGACAGGATTCTGCCTTCTCCTGCTGGCGCTGCTTGCTCCGGCATGGGGGGCCTCCAGTTCCGAGCGCACGGCGGCAATTGCCTCCGCCCACCCGCTTGCCACTGCAGCCGGCGAAAGAATCCTCAAGCAGGGTGGCAATGCGTTTGATGCGGCGGTGGCCGTCAGTGCGGTACTGGCAGTGGTTGAGCCATACTCTTCCGGCCTGGGCGGCGGCGGTTTGTGGCTGCTGCATCGCGCCAGGGACGGACGGGAGGTACTGATAGACGGGCGTGAAACCGCTCCCGGCAAGGCTTCTGCCAGCATGTATCTGGACGCGAAGGGTGAGCCAATCGCTGCAGCTTTGCTCAACGGCCCTTTGGCTGCGGCGATTCCGGGAATGCCCGCTGCGCTGACCCATCTTGCGCAGAATTACGGCCAACTGCCGTTGGCGCACAGTCTGGCACCGGCAATCGCGTTGGCGCGGGACGGTTTCAGGCTGGACCGGCGTTTTGCCGGGATGGTGACAAATTATCAGGGTAAATTACGTGCCGATCCACAAGCCGCAGGTATTTTTCTGCGAGATGGCCTGATCCCCGTTGCGGGTTCCGTCCTGCGCCAGCCACAACTGGCCGCGACGCTGACAGCAATTGCACGGCATGGCGCAGACGGGTTTTACCGCGGCTGGGTGGCGGACGAGATGGTGCAGTCAGTCAAACGGGCAGGCGGCATCTGGGAGCACGCAGACTTGGCGCATTACCGGATAATTGAGCGCGAGCCAGCCAGATTCATCTATCGCGACTCGATGATTACAACCGCGCCTCTGCCTTCGTCCGGCGCGCTAACTCTGGCGCAAGGACTTAATATTCTTGAGAATTTTCCGCTGGCGCGGTTGCACGAGGTCGACCGGAGCCATCTGATCGCGGAGGCGCTGCGCCGGGCATATCAGGATCGGGCTGTATACCTGGGCGACAGTGATTTTGTCGCTGTGCCGACAGAAAAACTCATGAGCAAAGACTATGCGCGTGAACGGGCAGCCACGATCGATTTGCAGCGGGCGACGCCGGATGTCCGGCTTGACGCTGGCTTGAGCGCGCGCCCAGGCGGAACCGAAACTACCCATTTCTCGATCATGGACCGGGCAGGCAACCGGGTTGCGGCAACCCTGAGCATCAATACGAATTTCGGCTCAGGTTTTGTCGCCGGCAATACCGGAGTGTTGCTAAATAATGAAATGGACGATTTCTCCATTGCGCCCGCTGTGCCCAATGTCTACGGCCTGCACGGGAATCAGGCCAATGCTATCATGCCAGGCAAACGCCCATTGTCGAGTATGTCGCCGACTTTTGTGGAAAACGCCAAAGGCATATTGATTGTTGGCACGCCTGGCGGTTCGCGCATCATCAGTATGGTTCTGCTGGCAATCGTCAATTACGTCGATGACCGGCAAACCGATCCGGAAAAAATCGCTGGGAATCCGCGGTTTCATCACCAGCATCTGCCGGACCGGATCGAGGTCGAGCCGGATTCATTTCACGAGGAGTGGATTTCCGGACTCAAGCTGAAAGGGCATCACGTAACCGTTGCCGCACAGAAATGGGGCAATATGCAGTTGATATTCTTCGACAAGGAAACCCATCGCTCGGTTACCGCCAGCGATCCGCGCGGTGCGGCTGCGATGCGCTAGTTGGTCACCCTACCCTAGCACCTTCTCCCATGACTTCTGCAAGCGTTTGACCGATATCGGGTACGGCGTTTTCAATTCCTGGGCGAACAGGGAGATGCGCAGTTCTTCTATCTGCCAGCGGAATTCGGCAAGATTGGGGTCGTTGATTCCGGCCTTGCGATGCTTTTCCAGGCGCTGCTCGTACTGGTTCCATAAAGCGGCGACCGCAGGGCCGTGGCGTCCATCCCGCTCCGGGTTGCCGGGATATTTGTTCAGCCGCATGGTCATGCCCTGCAGATAACGCGGCAGATGTTGCAGCCGTTCCCATGGGGTGGCGCTGAAAAAACCTGGATAAATGAGATTGGCAAGCTGCTGGTTCAGTTCGCGGCTTAACCTGCCGGTGGCGGCACTGGCCGAGGATAAATGTGCGATCAGCGGCTGGCATTCATTCGCGATCTTCTGCGTCATGCGGGCAACGGCTTCGGTCACTGCAGGCAACCGTGTTCGCGCCCGTTGTTTCTGCAGCATGAATTCCTGCTCGTTGCGCGGCAGCGCATCATCACCGATAAAAGCGCGGTCGGTAATGGCGTTCAGCATGTCTTCCTTGAGCGCATCAGGGTTGATGAGGGTGCGTAGTTGCAAGGCAGCCTGACTCAAACCCGGCAGATTCTTTTCCAATTGCTTCATTTGCTCCCTGAGCTCGAAACGCAGCAAGCGCCGCACTCCGACGCGCATGTTGGCGCCTGCTGCGTCACGCGTATCGAACAGGCGGATGGCCACACTTTCCTTCTCATCCACCAGCGCCGGGTAACCGGTAAGTTTTTTGCCGGCACGGACAAAAGATATCGCTTCGGGTAAATCACCGAAATCCCAGCGCATTACCTGGTCGCGCTCGATGCTGCTGTCCGCGTCGGCACTCGACTGGGCAAACGTCAGTTGCGCCGCCTGCCCCAGTTGCGCCTTGAGTTGCAAAAGATCGCGGCTCATCGCCAATTCGCGCCCGGCATCGTCCACCACCTGGTAGTTCATCAGCAGGTGCGGCGGCGGCGATTCTTTTTCCCAGGCAGCGGCTGTCATTGGGGTACCGGTCTGGCTTTGAACGAATTCGGCCAGGGCGTCCACCAGTGCCTTGTTTTTGCCGGTTGCCTGATTTTCCAGAAAGCGGGTCACAAACTCAGGCACCGGTATCACCTGGCGGCGGATCTGCTTGGGCAGCGCTTTCAAATACCAGGTCACTTTTTCACGGATCAGTCCCGGAACCAGATTATCGAATTGTGCTGCATCCAGCGTATTCAGCAGCGGCAACGGCACGGTCAGGGTCACGCCGTCGAGCACATGCCCCGGTTCGAAACGATAGGTCAACGCAAATTCGTGGTCAGACACGGTCATGCTTTCGGGGAACTGCTGCTCGGTTACAGCGCCTGCGCCGTGGCGCATCAGGGTTTCCCGGTTGAGATATAGTAGGCGCGGATTGCCTTGCTCTTCCTGCCGGCGCCATTTCTCAAATGCCGCACCATTGCAAATTTCAGCGGGAATCAAGGCGTCATAGAAGGCGAAGATTTCCCGCTCGTCCACCAGCACATCCTGGCGGCGTGCCTTATGTTCCAGTTGTTCCACTGCGGCAATGAGGTTGCGGTTATGTTCGAAGAACGCTGCCTGGGTTTCATACTCGCCTGCCACCAGTGCCGCGCGGATGAAAATCTCGCGCGCCTCTTGCGGATTGAGGGCGCCGTAATGCACCCGCCGTTTCGGTACCACGGTAAGGCCGTAGAGTGTCACCCGCTCGAATGCCGTGACCTGCGCGGGTTGTTTTTCCCAGTGCGGGTCGAAATAATGCTTCTTGCACAAATCGCCGGCTATTTTTTCCAGCCATTGCGGCTCGATTTTTGCCGCACACCGTCCGTAGAGCTTGGTAGTCTCGGTCAATTCTGCCGCCATGACCCACTTCGGTTTGGCCTTCTTCAACACCGATCCGGGGAAAATCGAGAACTTGATGCCGCGCGCGCCCAAATACTGATCCCCCTCCTCGCTCTTGAAACCGATATTACCCAGCAGCCCGGCCAGCAGCGCGCGATGGATTTCATCGTAACCGGCGGGAATCTGATTGGGGCGCAAGCCCAATTCCGCCACCAGTCCGTGCAACTGGCTATGGACTTCGCGCCAATCACGCATGCGCCGATGCGAAAGGAAATTTTCCTGGCAATGCTCCATCAGCTTGCGGTTAGATTTTTTATGCTGCAACAATTCCTCGAAAAAATCCCACAACTTCAGGTAACCGAGGAAATCGGAACGTTCATCCTGAAAGCGCTGGTGCGCCCGGTCCGCCGCATCCTGCCGCTCGAATGGGCGGTCGCGCGGGTCTTGCAGGCTCAGAGCGGAAGCGATAATAAGCACTTCACTGAGGCAGTTTTCTTCTTTCGCCGCGAGTATCATGCGCGCAATTTTTGGATCGATCGGAAACTTTGCCAACTGCCAGCCAATCTGCGTCAGTTCGTTGCTCTCGTTGACTGCGCCCAGTTCCGTCAGCAGTTGATAGCCGTCCGCAATCATGCGCGGCGCAGGTGGCTCGATAAAGGGGAAGTTTTCCACTTCGCCGATTCTGAGCGATTTCATCCGCAGAATCACCGACGCCAGCGATGAGCGCAAAATTTCCGGAACGGTGAATTCCGGGCGGGCAAGATAATCCTCTTCCGCATACAGCCGGATGCACACACCGCTCATCACCCGGCCGCAGCGCCCTGCCCGCTGATTAGCCGAGGCGCGGGAAATTTTCTCCACCTGCAACTGCTCCACCTTGTTGCGGTAGCTGTAACGGTTGATGCGTGCCATCCCGGTATCCACCACATAACGGATGCCGGGAACGGTGAGCGAAGTCTCCGCCACATTGGTGGCCAGCACGATACGCCGTGCGCCGCCTGGCTTGAACACACGTTCCTGCTCGGCGAACGACAGCCGCGCAAACAATGGCAGGATTTCCGCGCCGGCCGGATGATGCTTGCGCAATGCCTCGGCAGTCTCGCGGATTTCACGTTCGCCGGGGAGAAATACCAGCACGTCACCAGAGCCGGAACGGACCGCTTCGTCCACGGCATCGAGTATCCCCTGCTCGACATCGGCATCCCCTTCGCCCTCGACAACGATGGGCCGATAACGCATTTCCACCGGATACATCCTGCCCGACACCTCGATCACCGGCGCATTGTCGAAATGCCTGGAAAAACGCTCGGCATCAATGGTAGCGGAAGTGATGACAAGCTTGAGGTCGGGTCGCCGGGGAAGCAATTGCCGGAGATAACCTAGCAGAAAATCAATGTTGAGGCTACGCTCGTGCGCCTCGTCGATGATGATCGTATCGTAGGCTGAGAGCGTGTGATCGCCTTGGGTTTCCGCCAGCAGGATGCCGTCGGTCATGAGTTTGATGTAAGTATCTGCGCCCACCTTGTCGGAGAAGCGCACCTTGTAACCCACTGCGTGACCCAGCGGGCTATTGAGTTCTGAAGCAATGCGCGTCGCCACCGTACGTGCCGCAATGCGCCGTGGCTGGGTGTGACCGATCATTCCGGCCACTCCGCGCTTGAGTTCAAGACAAATCTTCGGCAACTGGGTGGTTTTGCCGGAGCCGGTTTCGCCGCACACGATTACCACCTGACTTGCTTCAATCGCACGTGCGATCTCCCCTCGCTGCGCAACCACTGGCAGATCTTCAGCATAAGCTGGTTCAGGCAGATTGGCGAGACGCCGCGCCAGATCGGCGGCTGAGTACTTTTTCATTGGGCTATCTAGTTGAGCAAGGCGCCCATTTTACCGTGGCAGAACTTCTGGCAGCTTGACTATCTGGGCATGAAGAACCACAAATAAGATGCAGGTACTGTTCATGGATGCTAGTAGGCGCAAATCCTGTATCATTACGGCTTCCAAATCACGCCCTGTGCTCCATGAAAATTACCTTCCTGGATTTCGAGCAGCCCATAGCCGAGCTTGAAGCAAAAATCGAGGAGCTGCGCTTTGCCCAGGACGATTCCGCACTGGATATCTCAGCCGAGATTGCACGTCTGCAAAAGAAAAGCCTGTCGCTCACCAACGGCATATACGCCAAGCTCACACCCTGGCAGATTTCACAGGTAGCACGGCACTCACAGCGGCCATACACACTCGATTACATCCAGCACTTGTTTACCGATTTCGAGGAGCTGCACGGCGACCGGAATTTCGCCGATGATCATGCCATCGTCGGTGGATTGGCGCGTTTCGACGGGCAGACGGTGATGGTTATCGGCCACCAGAAGGGGCGCGACACTAAGGAAAAGATCCATCGCAATTTTGGCATGCCCAAGCCGGAAGGCTATCGCAAGGCGTTGCGTTTGATGCGTCTGGCGGAAAAATTCGCAGTGCCCTTGCTTACTTTCATTGACACCCCGGGCGCGTATCCCGGCATCGACGCCGAAGAGCGCGGCCAATCCGAAGCCATTGGGCGCAACCTCTATGTGCTGGCGGAACTGAAAATACCGGTGATCTGCACCATTATCGGTGAAGGCGGCTCTGGCGGTGCGCTGGCGGTAGCAGTGGGTGATATGGTGCAGATGCTGCAATACGCAACTTACTCTGTCATTTCTCCTGAAGGCTGCGCCTCAATCCTGTGGAAAAGCGCGGACATGGCACCGGAAGCTGCAGAGATCATGGGAATTACCGCGCATCGCCTCAAAACCATGGGGCTGATCGACAAGATCATCAGCGAGCCGGCCGGTGGCGCCCACCGTGATTACCCGCTGATCATGCAGTTCGTGAAAAAGGCATTGCAGGAATCGCTCAAGCAGTTGCAGGGTTATTCCACGGAAATACTGTTGCAAAAACGCTTCGAGCGGCTGATGGGATATGGCAAGTTCAAGGAAGTCAAAATCAAGTAGCCTCTCCAGTCGCACCGAGAAGGTATTGCGCGGGCAAATCGAGCGGGGAAACCACCTGATTGTGGCGTTGAGCGGCGGGGTGGATTCGGTCGTGCTGCTGGATTTGCTTGCCGCACTGTCAGTCAAAATGCAGTTCACACTCTCCGCTATTCACGTCAATCACGGCATCAGCACCAATGCGGATAAATGGGTCAAATTCTGCCGCGATCTGTGCCGCACTTCTGGCATCCCGCTAAAAATTGCCAGGTTGAAAATCAGCAGAGAATCCGGCGTAAGCCTGGAAGCAGCTGCCCGCGATGCGCGTTACCAGGTATTTGGCAAACTCAAGGCCGATTATGTGGTGCTGGCGCAGCATCTGGATGACCAGGCTGAAACCCTGCTGCTGCAATTATTGCGCGGTGCCGGAGCAAAAGGATTGGGGGCGATGCCGGTAGTCCGGAAGCAATCGTCAGGGAGCAGGAAGCAGGCGTCAGATCCTGCGCCACGGATACTACGGCCATTGCTCGAAATGCCGCGCAGCGAGATCGAGACTTACGCGCGCAACAACCAATTGCACTGGATTACCGATGAAAGTAACGCTGATGTTTCTTTCGACCGGAATTTTTTGCGCCATGAAATCTTCCCTTTGCTGGAAAAACGTTTCCCTTCCTACCGTACGACATTTCTGCGCACCAGCCGCCACCTGGCAGAGGCATCTGGCCTACTGGATGAGCTGGCTGAAGCAGACAGCAACAACTGCAGTGATTCGGGAAAACTCCAGGTTGAAGATTTACGGAAGTTAGACTACCCGCGCGCGAAAAACCTGTTGCGCCATACCCTGGCACAGCAAGGTGCCACGTTGCCGAGCACGGTGAAACTGGAGGAAATCCTGCGGCAATTGCTGTCATCCCGTCCCGATGCAAAATTGCATATCGCTTTTGGCAATACTGAAATCCGTTGCTTCAAGGGGGTGTTGCATGTCCGTCCGCTGGCCACGCCCGCTGCAACGGAATGGCAATTAGTATGGAATGGAGAAAAACAGTTGGTAATCGCCGATCCGGGCGGCACGATCAGTTTCTCGCAGCGGAAAAGCGCAGGGATCAAACTGCTCAAACTGATGGAAAACCCAGTCACCATCCGCCTGCGCCAAGGGGGGGAACGTTTGCACCCCGATTGCAAGCGTCCGCGCCGCAGCCTCAAGAACCTGTTGCAGGAAGCGGCATTGCCGCCGTGGGAGCGGGAGGCACTGCCACTGTTGTTTAGCGGCAAGCATCTGGTGTGGGTGCCGGGAATCGGCATCGACTGTGAATTTCAGGCGGCTGCTGGAGAACCGGGTTTGGTGGTAAAGTGGCAACGTAACTAGCACCTGCCCTCCTACACCTGATAAATATCCGAATCCATTCCATGGCCAAATCAAAATCCACTTACTCCTGTACCGAGTGCGGCGGACAGACTCTGAAATGGCAGGGCCAATGCCCGCATTGCCAGGCATGGAACACGCTGCTCGAAACCATTGCCGAAAAAACCATATCGCGCTTCACCCCCGTGTCTGAAATCAGCCGGGTGCAAAGTTTGAGCATGGTGGAAGCAGGGGAAGAGCAGCGTTATTCCACTGGTGTGGCCGAGTTCGACCGGGTGCTGGGCGGTGGCCTGGTGCATGGCGGAGTGGTATTGTTGGGGGGCGACCCCGGTATCGGCAAATCCACTTTGCTGCTGCAAACCCTCTGCCACATGTCGGCCGCACACAATGTGCTGTATGTCAGCGGCGAAGAATCGGCGCGGCAAGTGGCACTGCGCGCCAAGCGCCTAGCGCTCGATGCAAGCGCAGTGCATATGCTGGCGGAAATCCAGTTGGAGAGAATCCAGTCGGTACTCGGTGAGCGCAAGCCTGACATCGCGGTAATCGATTCGATCCAGACGGTTTATTCCGAGGCGCTGCAATCCGCGCCCGGCTCGGTTGCCCAGGTGCGCGAGTGCGCCGCCCAATTGACGCGGCTGGCCAAAGCCAGCGGCACCTGCATTATTCTGGTGGGGCATGTGACCAAGGAAGGGGCGCTGGCCGGGCCGCGCGTGCTGGAGCACATGGTGGATACGGTGCTGTATTTCGAAGGCGACACTCATTCCAGTTTCCGCCTGATCCGTGCTTTCAAGAACCGTTTCGGCGCGGTGAACGAGCTGGGCGTATTCGCCATGAGCGAGAAAGGCCTGCGCGAGGTGAGCAATCCTTCAGCGTTGTTTCTGTCTCACCATGGCGCACAGGTGCCGGGTTCCTGCGTGATGGTGACCCAGGAAGGAACACGCCCGCTGCTGGTGGAAATCCAGGCGCTGGTGGACGAAGCGCACGCCCCCAATCCCCGGCGGTTGAGCGTGGGGCTGGAGCAGAACCGGCTGGCGATGCTGCTGGCGGTGCTGCACCGCCATGCGGGTATCCCCTGTTTTGATCAAGATGTGTTCGTCAACGCTGTTGGCGGGGTGAAAATCACCGAACCAGGAGCCGATCTGGCAGTGTTGCTTGCCATCGTTTCCTCCCTTAAAAACAAGCCGTTGGCAGAGAAAATGGTAGTGTTTGGTGAAGTCGGGCTGGCGGGTGAAGTGCGACCGGTTCAGCGCGGTCAGGAACGGCTGAAAGAAGCTGCCAAGCTGGGCTTCACCTCGGCGATCATTCCCAAGGCCAACAAGCCGAAGCAGTCGATTCCCGGCATCGAGATCATTGCGGTGGAACGACTGGAAGAAGCGGTTGCAAAAATGCGCTGAAGCGCTGACCGCGATTGGACCGACCGCTTATCGACTCGCGGGGAAACAGGCATGAATCATCGAACCCGGCTGTGGCTGCTGAGCATACTTGCAGTGGCAATGCTGCTGGTGGCGGCAGTCATGCCACCGATTCCCCAGCCGGCCGAGTATCACCAGTTCGCCGACCAGCGCAGTTATTTCGGCATCCCGAATTTCTTCGACGTCATTTCCAATATTGTTTTCCTGTTCGTGGGCGTGGCAGGTCTGGTATTCCTGTTACAGCCGCACGGATCACTTGCTGCATTGCCCGAACGCTGGCCTTATCTGATTCTGTTCCTGAGCGTGCTGGCAGCAGGTTTCGGCTCGGCCTACTATCATTGGCTGCCGGACAATGAGCGGCTGGTCTGGGATCGGCTACCGATGGCGACGGGCTTCATGGCGTTGCTTGCTGCTTTACTGGTCGAACGTATCGACCCAAAGGTCGGTTTGCGGCTGCTGCCTTTTCTGGTTGCAGCCGGGGTCGGCAGTGTGCTGCACTGGTACTGGAGTGAGCAGCTTGGTGCCGGGAATCTGAATTTCTATCTCGTCGTGCAGTTTTGTTCTCTGCTGATTATCCTGTTGCTGGTCACTTTTTTCCCGCCCAGATATAGCCACGGGACGGATATCTACGGGGTGATCGCATGGTATGGTCTTGCCAAGCTGGCAGAACTGGCGGATCGGGAAATTTATGCTGTCGGGCAGGTGATCAGCGGCCATACGCTAAAGCATCTGCTTGCTGCGCTGGCCGTTTACTGGATTCTGCGTATGTTGCAGAAACGCGGGCCGCTGCCAGAGAAAATATGAACGCGAAAAAATGGCCCGGCGAGTCCGGGCCATTTTGTTGGTTCCTGATCAGATTCTACTTGGTTCTGGCGTAAGGGCTGGGATTGCTGCTGCCCCGGAACGAGTTGCCACGATTGTCACTGTCAAACGAACGGCCACGACTGTGGTCCCGATTTCCGTTGGCGCTATTGGCGTTGCGCCCGCTGGTATCGTTTGACCATGTGCGGCTGCGCTTGTGGGCGACATTGGGCGCACCTCTGGACGCACCAGCGGCACCAGGACGCGGTTTGAAGCGCGGCTCCAGGCCCGGTACCACATGTGAGGCAATCTGCTGGCCAGTGAAACGTTCGATTTTCTTCAGATTGACGCCATCCTTGCCAGAAGCGAATGACACCGCGATGCCCGCTGCACCAGCGCGGCCGGTGCGGCCGATGCGGTGCACATAGTCTTCAGCAAATTTTGGCAGATCAAAGTTGATGACATGGGTAATACCGGCGACATCGATACCCCGCGCCGCCACGTCGGTGGCTACCAGTACCCGCAATCCGCCATGACGCAGCTTGGTCAGAGTGCGGGTGCGATCACGCTGGCTCATGTCGCCGTGCAACGCCGCAGCCTCATGCCCCTGGGCGGAGAGATTGTCTGCCAGCGTATCGGCATCGCGCTTGGTGGCGGTGAAAACGATGGCTTGCTTCAATGCCATATCGCGCAGCAGATGATCCAGCAATCGGTTCTTGTGCGAAAGATCATCCACATAATGCAGCCGCTGCTCGATGTTATCGAGCCTTGCTTGCTGTGCTGCAATCTGGATGCGCTTGGGTGTTTTCAACAGACGCGCTGCAACTTTGTCTATTGCGCTATCCAAGGTGGCCGAGAACAGCAAGGTTTGGCGGGTGGCAGGCGTGGCTGAAGCAATTCTTTCCACGTCATCGATAAAGCCCATGTCGAGCATGCGATCGGCTTCGTCCAGCACCATCATTTCCAGGCGCGAGAAATCGATGCGTCCACGCTGAATATGATCGATCAGGCGTCCAGGTGTTGCCACCAGAATATCAACAGGTTGCGACAGCAGCTTGTTTTGCAACGGATAAGGCATGCCGCCGAGTATGCTCACCACCTTGATGCGGGGCAGATGCTTGCCGTATTTGGCGGCGGCTTCCGACACTTGCAGCGCAAGCTCGCGCGTCGGAGTCAGCACCAGTACACGCGGGCCGCGGCTGTGTACTTTGGCAGGTGTGGCAAGGCGATGCAGTGCCGGTAGCATGAACGCGGCGGTCTTGCCGGTGCCGGTCTGGGCTGAGGCCATGATGTCGTGTCCCGCCAGTAATTCCGGAATGGCTTGTTCCTGGATCGGGGTCGGCTCAGTGTAACCCGAGTCGACTATGGCTTTGAGGATAAGGGGATGCAGATTCAGATTTTCAAAAGACACGTTATTTTCCTAATAAGAAGTAAAAAATAAACGCGCAAGCAGGAAATGACTGCCGGAGATCAACGGGCAAAGTACCGCTAGCGCAAAACATCGCCGCTAACCAGGGTACTGCGCAATTTCCGGAGGAAGCTTGAAAATCGAAGAGAGGTCAGGAACGATGGACCCGAGAAAAAGGCATGACGCCCTTTCATCGATGCGCGGAGTATACAGGAACTGCAGTTTGTGTCGAGGTTATTTTTTAAGCAGACGGGAAGCTGTTGTTATGTTGGATCTATGTTGCCGCCGATAGCGCTGGTCCGGTAATGATCGCGCGCTTCAACACCTCTATCTGGGGCTGATTCAGCGTCTCGGTCTTGAGCAGATCCTCCGCGGTACGGTCAAGCAGCGCCCGGTTGAGCTGCAGTATGGCGACAGCGTGCTCGAAAGCCTGGTCGATGAGCGCACGCACGGCACCATCGACCGCATGCGCAGTCTCTTCGCTGTAGTCACGGGTCTGTGACATGGGAATGCCGGGTTCCAGGAAAGTCGAGCGTTCGCGATCATAAGTGACATTGCCTAGAGCTTCGCTCATGCCGTAGCGCAGCACCATGGCGCGCGCAATGTCGGTGGCACGGGCAAGGTCGTCCGCTGCACCGGTCGATATTTCGCTGAACACCACCTGCTCTGCCGCCCGCCCGCCCAGCAGCACGGCCATCTTGTGCTCCAGTTCCGTGCGCGTCATCAGAAACCGATCCTCGGTCGGCCGCTGGATCGTATAGCCGAGCGCGCCGACACCGCGCGGAATGATCGAAACCTTGTGCACTTCATCGGTACCAGGCAAAGCCAGCGCCACCATGGCGTGGCCCAGCTCGTGGAACGCAACGACACGGCGCTCTTTTGGATTAAGCAGGCGATTGCGTTTCTCGAGTCCCGCGATGATACGCTCGATTGCATTGTTGAAATCTTCCATGGTTACCGACGTGGCCTTGCGCCGGGTGGCAAGCAGTGCCGCTTCGTTGATCAGGTTCGCCAGATCCGCACCGGTAAAGCCCGGCGTCAGCGCAGCGACTTGCTCAGGTTTTACGTCGAGGTCGAGCTTCACTTTTTTCAGATGCACCGCTAGAATCTGCTCGCGGCCGATCTTGTCCGGGCGATCCACCAATACTTGGCGGTCAAACCGTCCGGCACGCAGCAACGCCGGATCGAGGATTTCCGGCCGGTTGGTTGCAGCCAGCAGCACCACCCCGCTCTTGGGATCGAAGCCATCGAGTTCGGCCAATAGCTGATTCAATGTTTGCTCTTTCTCGTCGTGCCCACCGAGTCCGTAGGCGCCGCGAGCGCGACCGAGCGAATCCAATTCGTCGATAAAGATGATTGCCGGAGCTACCTGTCGCGCCTGTTCAAACAGATCTCGCACCCTGGCGGCACCGACACCGACGAACATCTCAACAAATTCCGAGCCGGAGATTGAGAAAAACGGCACCCCCGCCTCGCCGGCCACGGCGCGCGCCAACAGCGTTTTGCCGGTACCGGGCGGGCCGATCAACAGGATGCCTTTGGGCGCGCGGCCGCCAAGACGGCTATAGCCCTCGGTATCCTTCAGAAAATTGACGATCTCAATCAGCTCTTCCTTGGCCTCATCGACGCCGGCCACATCCGCGAAAGTGACTTTGATCTCCTTCTCCACGAATACCTTGGCGCGGCTCTTGCCGATCGACATCAGGCCGCCGCTGACGCCGCCACCCATGCGACGGATCGCATATAGCCAGATCGCGATAAAGACAGCCATCGGCAGTATCCAGGACAGCAGGTCGCGAATCCAGGTGCTCTGCACCACCCCGGTGTAAATCACGTTGTGCTTGTCCAGTTTATCGGCGAGTTCGGGCTCCACCCGCGTGGTGACAAAATCCTTTAATCCTTCAGGGCCTGCCTCTCTGAGAGTGCCATAGATATGATTTTCGGTAACCGCGATCTCGGCGATCTTGCCTTGATCCAGCAGAATCTGGAACTGGCTGTAGGGGATCGGCGCAACCTTGGTGTATTGCATGTACAGGTTCTGCACAAATAAAACACCGAGCACCGCAACAATTACGTACCAGAAATTAATTTGGGTTTTTTTGTCCATTGAATTCTCCCAGCGTGCCTCCATATCAGAGGCTCAGCATAGCACATGGCAAAGACAGATCTGAGTACCGCCAATCAGCCATGGACACCCCACAGTGCCCGAGTATGGGATCCAGGCTTGGGTCGAGCCGCTCGCGGCCGGGTATGAAAGCTTGATTCCGGACATAAGTTAGCTATGTCACTGACTTGCTGATATAATGCCGCCCTTTTGCCATTCTGACCAAGGATTTACCTAATGTCTCGTCCCATCCGCAACATCGCTATCATCGCCCACGTTGATCACGGCAAAACCACCCTGGTGGACAAACTGCTGCATCAGGCGG
>JAYSQR010000034.1:0-28713 GCA_043721435.1 Nitrosospira sp.
CGGTGAAAATACGACGAGGGATACGTTTCATGGATTCTCCTAACAAGTTGATAAAGTAACATCAACTTGCCCGTCCACAAAAGTGGGCCTCGCTCACATCTAGCCGAATAGCCGTTCCAGCAAAACATCACGCTCCAAACCTTGCGCTACCGCCACATCGCCGAGAATGGCGGAAAGCGTGCCTATCCGCAGCGGATCATGCAGTGGAACAGTTACGTGATGCTGATGTGGAACATCGCAAGTCAGACGAACATGGCTACCTGACTGGCGCGTTTGCCGATAACCCAGTTTAGCCAGATGCCTGACTAGTTCAGCGCCGGTCAGGTCACGCGGCAACCTCATGCCGCCAGTACTTCTTCCTGCACGATATGCAAGCGAATAATCTTAGGTCTATCACCCTCGTCGAAATGACACTGCACCGCGTCCTGTACCATCTGGCGCAACTCCGGCAAGGTATCTGCTTCCGTGAAAATGGAATCACCCAATGCGCGCGCGGTGTAACCGCCTTCGGGAGCTTGCTCCACGAGAAATAGAATTTCACTCATATTGCCTCCATATTTAACTCGCTAACCGTTGCAATGATACACCCGCAGGAACGTGAACATCGCCAACCGTTACAATGTAGTAGGCAAAATCGCACGTCAGTTCATCAGTACGTTAACGCCTATTGAAAATTGCCTAGTCTGACAACACTACTCGTTCAGGCAGCCAGTCTTTCCATCGGCTTGATATTCGGGCTTGGCTGTTGCTCGGCTTGCCACAAGTCCCACTGTGTTTGCATTTCAAGCCAAACATCGGGGGAGGTGCCAAGCCATGCCGAAAGGCGCAAGGCCATCCCCGCCGTTACTCCGGCTTTGCCATTCAGTACCCTGGAAAGCGTAACACGGGAAACCTGCAATTCCTTTGCCGCCCCCGTAACCGTCATTCCATCCGGTAGCCATTCCCGTAGCACTTCGCCGGGATGTGCCGGGTTGTGCATTCTGCTCATGTTCAATTTCTCTATCGGTGTACTGACAATTTCAAACCTGCAGCACTGACCACAGCCAACAGGGTCTTTATTGTCGGGGTGCCTTTCTTGGATAATGCCTGGTAAAGACTTTTGCTCGGGATTCCCGTACGCTCAGCCATAGTAGTCATACCTCTTTCGCTTCTGCAATATGACGCAGCGCTGCCAGCAGGGCTTCACGGCCTCCGGGTCGGTTGGCTTCATCAAGTGCGGCGGAAAGATATTCATCGGCAAAGGCCGGATCTTTGTGCAGTAGTTCCACCACTGCCTCATCATGGGGGCGGGATGCTTTGCTCATGTCTTGTTTCTCCTGTTCCAGTTCTTCCAGTATTCCAATGCCGTTTCAATCTCGGCCTGTTGCTTGCGCTTGTCTCCTCCTACTAGAAGCAAGAGAAGTTTCTCCCCTGTTCTGGCGTAATACACGCGATAGCCCGGTCCGTGGTAAATTACTCCACCTCGCTCAGGGTAAGCTCAGACCCTGGCCGATTGATTATCTTGCTTGTTCTTTGAGTTTCTGCAGCTCAGGTAACAAGCCTGGAATGTCGTCCCGGATGATGCTCCAAAGCGTGTCGTTATCAATACCCAAGTAGCCATGAATCAGCCGGTTTCGGGTTGCGATAATTTGCCGCCATGGTATCGCAGGACAGGCATCCCGCTGTTCGGACGGGATGTGCGTGGCGGCCTCGCCAAGCAATTCCAGATTGCGCAAGGTCGCGTCATAGTTAAGGCCGTTGGCAATAAACACTTGCTGGTCGAGCCCTTCGGAATAGGCGAGCACCTTCTCGGCGAAATCAATCATGTCGTCGAGGTAAAAGTGCCACTCGCGTTCAGACATTAATCATCTCCCGTTCGATGAATGGACGCAGTTCAGGACGAAGCGCCTTTTCGGTCACCAAATCCACTGGACACTTCAACAAATCTTCCAGATAAAACTGGACACCGAAGTAGCGTTTGGAAGTTGCCGCTCCTTCAAAAGCCACGAGCACATCCACATCGCTATCCTCGCGGGCGGCATCGCGCACCGTGGAACCAAACAAGGCCAGACGAGTTACGCCAAACTGTTTGGACAGCTGCGCCTTGTGTTGGGCGAGTAGCTGCAATGCTCTGGTGCGATTCATAAATAACTCCATTTGCGGGAAAATAACCCGTATTTTACTTGCTGTCTCATTGTTTTCCCAGCCAATCCACCAAGGTGTCGTTAGTCTTGTGTGGAATTCATGATGGTGTCGGCAATACCTATTTAGCCGAATAGCCATTCCACGCTTCAATCAATCTTACGTTCTTAGTGTGACAGACCCTTTTTTGAACCAGCTAGACATTTCTAGCGACCGCGATACCGGCGCACTTGAGGAAATAGTCGGCGATCTTTTGCATGGGCGCTCTAAGGCGTTCCACATCAGCGATGATGTATCCTGCGGTGACGTCATTCGTCATCTTGTGATTTGCCAAGCGTTTGACGGCATAGGCCGAAATATCAAGGCTTTCAGCAACTGTGATAAATGGCCGTGTCGCAGTTCGTCAATGCCGATACGATTGCATTGGGGCTTGCTGCTTTCGCACCTGAAAATGCAGCGATGCAAGCTGGGCGTGTGATGTTGGCACGTTTGCGGCAACTAGCAGGAAGCCGTGAAAACTTTGCTTTTGAAACGACGCTTGGTAGTAGAACCTTTGCGCCGTGGATTGCCAAATTAAAAGAGTCCGGGTATCAGTTCCACCTGGTTTTTCTGACGCTGCCCAGCCCGGATCTGGCGATCGAGCGGGTTGCAGAACGGGTGCGCATGGGTGGACATAATGTTCCCACAGCAACGATCCGGCGTAGATACGATGCGGGCATTCGTAACTTTTTTAGATTGTATCAACCACTCGCAGATAGCTGGCGGGTGTACGATAATACTGACATTACGCCTCGCTTGATTGCCAACGGGAGCAGAGAAAAAGTAGAATGTGTCACAGATACGGTGGTATGGAACCGCTTAAAGGAATTCAACAATGAATGCTAAACACCCCAAACCAGACATTGACAAGGTTTTTGCTGATGGGCACTTAATAGATGAAGCGATTCGGGAAGGCGTGCATCGTGCACTTTTGGAACACAAGCGCGCAGGCAATCCCGTTGCTGTATGGCGGGATGGCAAGGTGGTCATGCTACAACCAGAGGCGCTCCCTGCCTGATTAGAGTCACAACAGCGTTGCTCTTGTGATGAAGTTGATACAGACTGGCATGGTCAGACTGTGTGTATTAGGAAAACAGGTTGTGCCAAATTTGTGTCATGGAATGACATAAATGACATGGATTATGGCTGTGTGATACTGATTTTAGCTTTGGCAAGCGCTGCAAGTAGTTGTTCTATATAAATTGTCAATTTAATGGTCGTTCTTTTAATCCGTTGGTCGCGAGTTCAAATCTCGCACGGCCTACCAAACATGTTAGGGCTCGGTAAATTACCCAGCCCTTAGCCGCTTTCTGTCACATACCCGAACTTGAAAAGTTTGCCGCCCCCTTTGCCTTACGTTGCTCCAACCTGGCTGCCGGGGGGTAATGCACAAACCATCTACCCCTATCTGCTGCCCGTACCTCCGGTTGCTTACCGGCGCGAACGTTGGGAACTGGATGACGGGGACTTCATTGATATTGACTGGCTGGACAGCACTGCTGGTGCACCGCTGGTAGTGTTGTTTCATGGGCTTGAGGGCGGCTCGTGCAGTCATTATGTCCTGAGCATCATGGGGGCGCTGCGGGATCGAGGCTGGCGCGGTGCGGTAGTGCATTTTCGCGGCTGCTCCGGATCGCCCAACCGATTGCCGCGTGCTTATCACGCCGGAGATTCGGCAGAAATCGACTGGATATTACGCTGGATTAGCGACCAAAACAGGAGAGATCATCTCCCCATTCCGATCTACGCGGTCGGCGTATCGCTGGGCGGCAATGCTTTGCTGAAATGGCTCGGTGAGCAAGGTGATCAAGCTTGCCGGATACTCGCCGGCGCGGTGGCAGTTTCCGTTCCCTTGGACCTGGCAGCTGCCGGGCGAGCGCTGGATTCCGGCTTCAACCGGCTCTACACCCGCCACTTTCTTGATACCCTGAAACTCAAGGCATTGGAAAAAATTATTCGTTTCCCCGGCTTGTTTGACGCCACCGCATTAGCCGCATGTACCTCGATATATCAATTCGACAACATTGTGACCGCACCGCTGCACGGTTTTCGCAATACCGACGAATACTGGAGCCAATCCAGCAGCAAGCCATGGCTCAAGCATGTCCAGGTGCCCACGCTGGTCATCAATGCCCGCAATGATCCCTTCATGCCCGCCGCCGTGCTGCCTGCATTCGCTGACGTTTCATCTGCAGTTACACTGGAATTCCCTGAACAGGGAGGACACGCCGGATTTCTGAATTCGCCGTTTCCAGGCAGGCTGACGTGGCTACCCGAAAGAATAATCAGCTTCTTCCGGAATCAGGTTGGCTGAAACACCGAGTTTCGACAACATTCTTTTCAAATATGGACCACGTCCATGAGCGCAATTACAGCAGCCTTGCCACGAAAGCTTTCTCGATGTTGCCCGTTAAGGGAATCTTGACCCGGTAGCCGCTGCCTGGCGCAACTTCGACAGTTTCGCCATCAAGATTTTGCATGCGCACAAGTTCGATCACCCGGTTGCCGGAAGGATGGATGATTTCCAGCCGGTCACCAACCTGAAAGCGATTTTTTACCAGCACTTCGGCCATACCGTTGGCTACATCGAAACCGGTGATGTCGCCCACATACTGGCTGCGATTTGATTCCGAGTGGCCGCGCAGGTAGTTTTGCGTGTCGCTGGCGTGATGCCGCTGGTAGAAGCCGTCGGTATAGCCGCGATTAGCCAGCCCCTCCAGTTCACCCAGCAGGGAAGGATCCAAAGGATTTCCTGCCACCGCATCATCTATTGCCTTGCGGTAAACCTGCGCGGTGCGGGCAACGTAGTACACCGACTTGGTACGACCTTCGATTTTCAGCGAATCCACGCCGATTCTGACCAGCCGCTCGACGTGCTCGACCGCCCGCAGGTCTTTGGAATTCATGATGTAAGTGCCGTGCTCGTCTTCCATGATGGGCAGCAACTGGCCGGGGCGCTCTTTTTCCTCGATCAGATAAACCTGATCGGCGGCAGGATGGCGTTTGATTCCGTCCCCTCCATTTCCGCTGGCGGTCAAGCCCGCTTGCCCGTTTGATTGCATGAGTGCCTGATTGAAATCGAAATCAATTTTTTGTGCATGCCGTATGTCGCCGCTGGCGTCTTCTTCGGCAGGTTTAACCTTGTAATCCCAACGGCAGGAATTGGTGCAAGTACCCTGGTTGGGATCGCGATGATTGAAATAGCCTGATAGCAGGCAGCGCCCGGAATAAGCGATGCATAATGCGCCGTGGACAAATACTTCCAGCTCCATGTCGGGGCACAGCTGGCGGATTTGCTCGACTTCATCAAGCGACAATTCACGCGACAGGATTACCCGCGTCAGCCCCATTTTTTGCCAGAATTTTACCCCCGCGTAATTCACCGTATTAGCCTGAACGGAAAGATGTATAGGCACTTCCGGCCATTTCTCCCGCACCAGCATGATGAGTCCGGGGTCGGCCATGATCAGCGCATCCGGTTGCATTGCAATCACCGGCTCCATGTCAGCCAGGTAAGTCTTCACTTTCGCATTGTGCGGAATGATGTTGCTGGCAACGAGAAATTTCTTGCCCATGGCGTGTGCTTCGGCGATACCCGTGCGCAACTGCTCCAACCCGAATTCATTGTTACGGGCACGCATGGAATAACGCGGCTGACCGGCATAAACCGCGTCCGCGCCAAAGGCGTAGGCGGCACGCATTTTATCAAGCGAACCAGCAGGGAGTAAAAGTTCGGGAGCTTTCAACATGGTGTAGAATTAAAAATGGTTTTTAACGTTTGGTGTTGAGTTAAAAATTAGTCACAAAATCGAATTTAACCGCAACTAAATACCGAACACTCGGCACCGAATTGTAACACCATGCCTGCCACCCTCACCTTCATCCACCTGCGTCTGCACAGCGAGTATTCCATCGTTGACGGTATCGTGCGCATTGACGATGCGGTGGCAAAAGCGGCGTCCGACAGCATGCCGGCACTGGCGCTGACCGATCTTTCCAATTTGTTCGGCATGGTAAAGTTTTACCAGGCGGCGCGTGACAAGGGGATAAAGCCGATCATTGGCTGCGATGTCTGGATCAGTAATGAAACCGACCGTGACAAGCCCGCGCGCCTGCTGCTGCTGTGTCAGTCCCACCCGGGCTACCTGCTGTTGTGCCGTTTGCTGTCGCGCGCTTATCGTGAGAATCAGCACCGCGGACGGCCCGAGATCCGCAAATCCTGGCTTAACAAAAACGAAAGTGGAACGGATGGATTAATCGCCTTGTCCGGTGCGCATCTTGGCGATATCGGCTTGGCCTTGGCGCAGAGCAATCTGGTTCAAGCCGAAGTGCTGGCACGAGAGTGGGCACAACTGTTCCCTGACCGCTTTTATATTGAAGTACAGCGCGTAGGGTCCACCAATGAAGAAGCTCTTGTGCAGCGTTCACTGGTACTGGCATCAGCCCTGCATCTGCCAGTGGCGGCGACACAACCGGTGCAGTTTCTGAGTCCTGATGATTACAAGGCACACGAGGCGCGGGTATGCATCGCCGAGGGCTACGTGCTGGGCGACCGCCGTCGCCCAAAGAATTTTACTGAACGGCAATATTTCAAGACCCAGGCAGAAATGGCAGAGCTATTCGCCGACATTCCGGCGGCACTCGCCAACAGCGTGGAGATCGCCAAACGCTGCAACCTCATACTGGAATTGGGCGTCAACCGCCTGCCACTATTCCCTACTCCCCATAACGAAAGCCTGGAACAATATCTGCACGATCAAGCTCTGGCGGGCTTGGAAGAGCGCATGCAGGTGCTCTTTCCTGACGCTGTCAGGCGCAACGCGCAAATACCGAAATATCGTGCACGACTGGATTTCGAGGTGTCCACCATCATCCAGATGGGATTTGCCGGATATTTTTTGATCGTCGCCGATTTCATCAACTGGGCCAAACAGAACGGGGTGCCGGTAGGTCCGGGACGAGGCTCCGGTGCGGGCTCTCTGGTCGCATATTCTCTTGGCATTACTGACCTTGATCCCCTGCGTTACGATTTGCTGTTTGAGCGCTTTCTCAATCCGGAGCGGGTGTCCATGCCAGACTTTGATATCGATTTCTGCCAGGACGGGCGCGAACATGTAATCGAATACGTGAAGCAGAAGTATGGTGCCGAGAGCGTTTCGCAAATCGTCACTTTCGGTACCATGGCAGCAAAAGCAGTAGTGCGTGATGTCGGACGGGTGCTGGATCTGCCTTACAACTTTGTCGATCAGTTGGCGAAGTTGGTGCCGTTTGAACTCGGCATGACCCTGAAAAAGGCACGTGAAATAGAACCACAATTGAACCAGCGCATGCAACAAGAGGAGGGGGTGCGTGATCTGCTGGAGTTGGCTGAGCGCCTGGAGGGGATTGCCCGCAATGTCGGGACGCATGCTGGCGGGGTACTGATCGCGTCGGGGAAGATCACGGATTTCTGCCCGATCTACTGCGCAGACTCAGGCAATTCGGCAGTAAGCCAGTTGGACAAAGATGATGTGGAGAAAATCGGCTTGGTGAAGTTCGATTTCCTGGGGCTGCGCACCCTGACCATACTTGACTGGACTGTCAGATACATCAGGCAATGGGATGCGGGGGGGAGGGAGCAAAAGATCGATCCTACCAAAACCGGTGCTGATCAGGATACTACTCAACCCGGAATTGCAGATGCCGAACTCTTCCGCTTGGAAAATCTTCCTCTGGACGATCCCGCTACTTATGCGCTGTTGCGACAGGGCAATGCCGTAGGGGTGTTCCAGTTTGAATCGCGCGGCATGAAAGATCTGCTGCAGAAGGCCAAACCAGACTGTTTCGAAGATATCATCGCGCTGGTCGCGCTGTATCGCCCTGGGCCGATGGATCTGATCCCTGAATTCACGGAACGCAAGCATGGCAAGCGGGTGGAATATCTTGATCCGCGCTTGCAACCCATACTCGGTCCCACTTACGGCGTGATGATTTACCAGGAACAGGTGATGCAAATCGCCCAGGTGATAGGCGGTTACAGCCTAGGCAGCGCCGACCTGCTGCGGCGGGCGATGGGTAAGAAAAAGGTCGAGGAAATGGCACAGCAACGGGATATTTTTGTCGCCGGCGCAATCAACAACGGTTTGTCTGAACGCAAGGCGGCAGAGCTTTTTGGCTTGATGGAAAAGTTTGCAGGCTACGGTTTTAACAAATCGCATGCGGCTGCTTATGCCTTGATTGCATTTCAGACCGCCTACCTCAAGACACATCACCCGGCAGAATTCATGGCCGCCACCCTGTCGGCCGATATGGATGACACCGATAAAGTACACTCATTTTTTGAGGACGGCATTGCCAATGGCCTCGCCATCCTGTCACCCGACGTTAACTTGTCTGGCTATCGCTTCGTGCCTATGGACGAAAAAACCATACGCTATGGTTTGGGAGCAATAAAGGGGACGGGAGAATCGGCGATAATCTCCATCATCAAGGCGCGTGATCGGGATGGTCCCTACACGGATTTATTCGATTTCTGCCGTCGGGTGGACAAACGCATCGTTAACCGCCGCGTGGTGGAATCACTCATCCGTGCCGGGGCGTTTGATTCCGTCAATACTCACCGCGCAAGCCTGCTGGCGTCAGTTGGCATCGCACTGGAATCTGCCGAACAGATCAGTCGTGCCGCTAACCAGGTGAGTTTATTCGGTGAAGGCGATGGGGCAACAGAACAACCGCACTTGGTCGATGTGCCACAGTGGCTGGAGAAGGAGATACTGCAGAACGAGAAACTGGCGCTGGGATTTTATCTAAGTGGCCACCCGTTTAACGCTTATGCAGACGAATTGAACCATTTCGTGCGCACCCGACTGGATCGGTTATATCCCCAGAAGGAACCGCAACTTCTGGCAGGTGTCATCTACGCCATCCGCACACAGATGACCCGGCGGGGCAAGATGGGGGTGATCGTGCTGGATGATGGTCACGCACGGGTCGAGATGGTGGTGTACAGCGAACTGTTTGAATCCCTCCGCAATTGGCTGAAGGAAGATCAATTACTGCTGGCGGAGGTCAAGGTAAACAGCAGGGGGGGCGACGAGGAAAGTGGCAGTGGGCTACGCATTATCGCTGACAAATTGTATGATCTTGCTGACGCCCGCTCACGTTATGCCAAAAGTATAAAACTACACTGCAATGGACTGGCAAACGCCGGCAAGCTTAAAGAGTTACTCACGCCTTATCGTAGCACTGGCAATCCGGATAATGCTGCTAAAAATGGGAGCGATAACCATTATTATTGTCCGGTATCGGTGGTTTACCGCAACCAGGGTGCAATGTGTGAACTTGAGCTGGGTGATGCCTGGCGCGTGAGCCTGCACGATAATCTACTGCAATCGCTGTCAGCACATTTCCAGACGGAAAACGTCAGAGTAATTTACTGATAGAGCATTGACCATGAGCACAGCACTGAGCATCTGGGCCAAAAAGCAGGGTAGTGTTTGACATTCACTCAGGTCTGGCATAGAATTTGCGGCTTTCTTTCTTTGAACATGCAGGCAGGCTTTGTGAAAACCTTTTCAGCTAAACCACATGAAGTAACACACGACTGGTTCGTGATCGACGCAACTGACAAGGTGCTGGGACGCCTCGCGGCCGAGATCGCACACCGTCTGCGCGGTAAACATAAGCCTATATTCACTCCCCATGTGGATACCGGCGATTTTATCGTCGTGGTCAATGTCGATAAGCTGCGAGTAACCGGCAACAAGGCGGAAGACAAAATATACTACCGGCACAGCGGCTACCCCGGTGGCATTTACCAGACCAATTTCACCAAAATGCATGCGCGCTTTCCCGGGCGACCGCTGGAGAAAGCGGTCAAGGGTATGCTGCCAAAGGGTCCACTAGGCTACGCCATGCTGAAGAAACTGAAAGTTTATGCCGGCGCCACCCACCCCCACGCGGCGCAGCAGCCGCGACAACTCGAGGTCAGAGCTTAACATATGAGTACAAATTATAATTATGGTACCGGCCGGCGCAAAAGTGCCGTAGCACGGGTATTCCTCAAGCCCGGCAAAGGTGCGATTACGGTCAACGACAAGCCGGTGGACGAATATTTTTCCCGCGAAACTGGTCGCATGGTGGTTCGCCAACCGCTGGAATTAACCGGCAATCTTGCGACCTTCGACATCATGATTAATATCCATGGGGGCGGTGAATCAGGTCAGGCTGGAGCAGTACGTCACGGCATTACTCGGGCATTGATTGATTTCGACGCTACGCTCAAACCCGTATTGAGCAAGGCTGGACTGGTCACGCGCGATGCGCGCGAGGTGGAACGGAAAAAAGTCGGTTTGCGCAAGGCGCGTCGGCGCAAGCAGTTTTCCAAGCGATAAATTTTTCGCATATACCGGAAAAGCCGCCCGCTTCTGGTGGCTTTTTTGTTTGTTGCTTATAATCGGTGGACTGATTCTTTCCTGCAAAGCGGGCAAGACGGGCAGAATACTACAGCATGAACGCTGTTCACCCCGCAAAACCATGGGGATTCTATGATCAAAGTTGGCATCGTCGGCGGAACCGGATACACCGGCGTCGAGTTGTTACGCATTCTGTCACAACACCCTGAAGTGCAGATACAGGCGATCACCTCGCGCCAGGAAGCAGGGATGGCTGTTGCAGAGTTATTTCCCAGTTTGCGCGGACGAGTGGCGCTCAAATTTAGCGACCCGACCGAAGCTGCACTGGACGGCTGCGCCGTAGTATTCTTCGCCACGCCCAACGGCATTGCCATGCAACAAGCCAGGTCGTTGCTGGATGTTGGAGTGCGGGTGATAGATCTAGCTGCCGATTTCCGCATCAAGGATGTGGCAGTATGGGAAAAATGGTACGGCATGCCCCATGCCTGTCCGGAACTGGTGGCAGAGGCTGTCTACGGCTTGCCTGAAATCAACCGCGACAGGATCAAGAAAGCCCGGCTGGTGGCAAATCCCGGCTGCTATCCCACTGCAGTGCAACTGGGTTTCCTTCCCTTGATCGAGGCCGGCATAGTGGATATGGATCATCTTATCGCCGACGCAAAATCCGGCGTTTCCGGTGCGGGACGCAAGGCAGAAGTACACACGTTGTTTGCCGAAGCTTCTGACAACTTCAAGGCTTATGGTGTACCGGGTCACCGCCATCTACCAGAAATCAGACAGGGTTTGTCCAATGTTGCGGCAAAACCGGTAGGACTTACGTTCGTACCGCATCTCACCCCAATGATCCGGGGCATACATGCCACGCTCTATGCCAGACTCACCACGGATACTGATTTACAGGCTCTGTTTGAACAGCGTTATGCCAACGAACCCTTTGTTGACGTGCTTCCCGCAGGTAGCCATCCTGAAACCCGCTCAGTACGTGGTTCCAATTTCTGCCGCATTGCGGTGCATCGCCCCCAGGGTAGCGACACGGTAGTGGTACTATCGGTAACGGATAATCTGGTCAAGGGTGCGGCCGGACAGGCGGTGCAGAACATGAATCTCATGTTTGGCCTGCCGGAAACTCTTGGCATTGATCATGCTCCATTGCTGCCTTAAATGCGCTACCACCACCTCAGCATAGCCTGATGGTAATAATCAAATCTCTCAAAAGAAAATTTGGTATATCCGCGCCGCGAGTGGCAGTGCGTCCACATTTTCCATGGTATCTGCGGTGGTTGGCAATTGCTGTCGTTGCCGGGTTGGCGTTGGTACTGGGGCTATCTTTGGGTATATATGATGCCGGGCGCAAGTTTGCAAATTTTGACACGAATGGAGTAACTCAGGAGCTGGATCGATTGTCTAAATCGAACATGCAGTTACAGCAGGATAATGAAGCGTTGCGCATAGGAGCAATCGGGCTTGAACGCCGCGCACAGATGGAACTTGCAGCGCGCGACGATCTTGTCAAGCAGGTCAAGACCCTGGGAGACGAGAACACCCGGTTGAAGGAAGACCTGGCATTCTTCCAGAGCTTCATGTCAGGTAGCGGAGTAGCGGGTAATGGAGTTTCCGTATATCATTTCAAGCTGGGACGGGGACAATCCCCTGGAGAATACCGTTACAGTCTGTTGCTGGTGCAGGGTGGACAGCGTACCAAGGATTTTCAGGGCAGTCTGGAATTCACAGTCAATTTGCGGCAGAATGGGGGCAAGGTGGCCATGCTTCTCCCGGGCGAGGACTCTTCAAAGACATTCAATGTCAGCTTCAAGTTTTACCAGCGGGTGGAGAAAAGCTTCCGATTACAGCCGGACGCCGTAGTGGAAAGCCTGCAGGTACGGGTGTTCGAAAACGGCGTAGCGCAATCGAAGCTAACGCAAGTCGTGAATCTACCCTCGTAAAGGAGGAAGAAAATGTTCGGAAAAAAAACCAACAAACTCCAAAACCAGATCGATTCGCTCATTGGCACGGGCACTCACGTCGTAGGTGACATCAACTTCAGTGGCGGCCTGCGTATAGATGGACACGTTCGCGGAAACATCACCGAAACCGGAGACAAACCCAGCACTCTGATGCTGAGTGACCAGGCGAGTATTGAGGGGAAAATCAAGGTCTCTCATGCGGTCATTAATGGCACCGTAGTCGGCCCAGTGCACGCAGACGAATATCTTGAACTACAAGCCAAAGCCAAGGTGTCGGGAGATGTATATTACCGCGCTCTGGAAATCCAGCTTGGGGCAACGATCGAAGGCATGCTGCTGCATCAGGATCATGTACAGCAAGGCAATAAAGTAATGACATTGGTGCCCGCCACTGGCGATTGACCTTCACTCAATAGCAGAGGATAATTTTTATGGTTTATTTAATATAAAGAGTTCGATATGAATGCAGTCACCGAAACAAACTCGATTACTGAAAGGCAGGTTCCGCTGATCTTTACCGATAGCGCGGCAGGCAAAGTCAAACAATTGATCGCGGAAGAAGGCAACAATGATCTTAAACTGAGAGTTTTCGTAAGCGGAGGCGGGTGTTCCGGCTTCAAATATGGCTTCACCTTTGACGAACTGGTCAACGAAGACGATACCGTAATGGAAAAGAATGGGGTGAAACTGCTGATCGACCCGATGAGTTTCCAATATTTGGCGGGTGCGGAAATAGACTATCAGGAAAGTCCTGAAGGCGCCCAATTCGTGATCAAGAATCCCGGCGCTGCCAGTACCTGTGGATGCGGATCTTCATTCTCAGCATAAGCAGATTCATGTTATAAAAACGGGAGCCAAGGCTCCCGTTTTTATTTGGACGATGGAATTATGGAATGGTGTTGCGGTCACAAACCCGAGACTCGAGCCCGGTAAATCGCACCCAGAAGTCTAGCACCCTTCGCACCAGTAACGTCGGGAAGGTTACCGGGATTTCCCACAATGGCCTGCTGCGCCAGCCAGGCAAAAGCGAACGCCTCCAGCCAGTCGGCATCCACACCCAGCGCGTCGGTCAACTCCACCTTTTTCCCCGGCAATGCCACCTGTAATCTGGCAACCAGCTCTGCATTGCGTGCCCCCCCACCACACAAATAAATTTCCACAGCATTCGGGAAGTAGGCAAGCACTGAGCTGGAGATCGCTGAGACAGTGAGCTGCAACAAGGTTGCCTGCACATCTTCTGGTTTCTCCTCTCCGGATAAGTAACTCTCCAACCAAGAGAGATTGAACACTTCCCTGCCGGTGCTCTTTGGTGGTGGCAGCAAAAAAAACTGCAGTGTCAGGAGCTTTTCAAGCAGCGCTGGAATTACTTTGCCTGACCCCGCCCACGTTCCATTCTGATCATATGCCTTACCAAGGTGACGCAAACACCACGCATCCATCAGCAGATTGCCGGGGCCACAGTCGAATCCAGTGACTCCTCCGGTGGGTGTAAGACTGGTAAGGTTGGAGATTCCACCGATATTGACAATGACTCGATGCTTTTGCGGATCTGCGAACAAAGCTTGGTGAAACTTTGGAACAAGCGGGGCGCCTTGGCCGCCTGCCGCGATGTCGCGGCTTCTAAAATCCGCCACTACGGTGATGCCGGTGAGTTCGGCCAGCAATGCGGCATTACCTAGCTGGATGGTGTAGCCTTTTCCCGGTTGAGGACAGTGGCGCACAGTCTGGCCATGGCAACCGATGGCAGTAACGCTCTGCGGTTTTACCCCGCTTTTATTGAGTAGACTGGCCACAGCATCAGCATAACGCCGGGCTAGCTCATTGCTGAGCATGGCCGCGCGATGCAGTTCATCATTGCCCGAATGATGTAAGTCCAGTAACCGCTGGCGCAGGTCCCCAGCATAGGGCAGGTAAAAGGTACCGGGCAGAGAGGGGGGTGACAAACTAAAGTCCGCCAGCACCACATCTATCCCATCCAGGCTGGTGCCCGACATGATGCCGATATAGTAAGCGGGTTTCAAATGGTGTTCAGCTATGTGACCGTATTACTTTCCAGCTTCAGCACTAGTCCAGAAATGCAAGATTGGTGTCGCGCAGCATATCCAGCCGGACTGTCAATGGCCTGGTATTCTCGTGGAATGCAGCCATGTTTCTGGCCGGGATGGGTATGGCGGCAGGCATTGCCACACGCAACGGGTCGCGCTGGACACCACTGACACGGAATTCATAATGCAGATGCGGACCAGTAGCCATGCCGGTTGCGCCGACATAACCGATTACATCGTTCTGATTGACGCGCTGCCCCTTGCGCAGGCCCTTGGCAAAAGCCGACAAATGACCATAAGCGGTGGAATATTGGCCTTGATGCTGCAGGATGATCACATTGCCATAACCGTTCTGCCAGCCGGCGAATGCCACGGTACCGTTGGCAGTGGCCTTTACCCGTGTACCCGTTGGCGCGGCATAATCAACACCCTTGTGAGCGCGCCAAGTTTGCAGCACCGGATGAAAACGGGCGCTTGAAAAACCGGAGCTGATTCGGGAAAACTCCAGGGGTGACCGCAGAAATGCCTTGCGCAGATTTTTGCCATCGGGTGCGTAATAGCCGCTGTTCCCATCGTCCGCCTGGAAATATACCGCCTGATAGAGTGTCCCTTGATTGATAAATTCCACCGCCAGCACACGCCCGGCTCTGGCGGGTTCACCGTCGTTATAAAGCGATTCATATACCACGGTAAAGCGATCACCCTTGCGCAAGTCTCGATGAAAGTCAATGTCGGAAGCGAAGATATCGACAATCTGGGTGGTGACATTATCGGGTACGCCCGCACTGTCGGTGGCGGCAAACAACGAGCTGTTTATCACACCCGATTTCATCTGGATGTGTGTCTCCAGTTTGATCGGCTGTTCGCTTAACTTGAAAGCGCCATCTGTTTTTTCCATCAGAAACTGTTCACTGCCACCGGGGAAGTAGCGCAGCATCAGCAACTCGCCCGCTGCAGTGGTCTGCGCGTGAACAATCCTGCCGGGTACCAGTTGATGCATGGCTTTGACATTTCTGGCGTCGCGCAGGAAATTGACCGCGTCCCGATTGCTCACCTCGAGCCGGGAAAGCAGGGCCGCGACGGTATCGCCACGCTGGATGCGTTCCTGCCGCCAGAAAGTGATATCGGCGGCGGTAGTGTGTGAAATCTCTGGAAGGTCAAGGTTGAGGACAACCTGCTGCACCGGCACGTCTTTCAAGGAAGTGTCTGGCGCAATACCGAAAGCAGCGACCATGCCGAATAGCGGGAGACTGGCTAGTACGACCGGCCAGCGCAGGCTTTTTTGTGTCGGTGCCAACGGCTTTTGCTCCCTGATTTTATTATCATCGCGCAGCATGTTTTTCTGATTGCTTTGAAAGGCGGAAAGTCTAACATAAAAATCTGCGGACCGGTTGTACCGGCGGGTCAACGGCCAGCGGAGCAACAACTAGGTCAGGGCAACAAAACCAGCCCGAAACATTCGGACAAGAAATCTGGCCGGAAGCTCTGCTAATGTATCCGATTCGGAAACAAATCAAAGCGGCGCGGCTTGATAAAGACCTGATCACCTCGCACCAACTGCAATTCGCGAAAACGTTCCTTGCTGATCTCGACCTGGATCGGATTCTTGTCTTCGCTGTCCTCGCGGATCAGTTCCAGCCGCACTATGGGGCCGACTGAGAGAACATGAGTCACACGCGCCGCCAGTGCTGCCTCACCCTGGGCGATACGGTCGACTTCAATATCGTGGGGGCGCACGTAAGCAACGGCCGCGAGTTCCTCTGCTTCGGCATGCTCAGGTGCGTCGACTTCGATGCCGCCGATCCAGGCACGCCCGCGGTGCAACCGGCTATGAAACAGGTTTACATTGCCGAGAAATTCATAGACGAACGGGCTGGCCGGATTCTCATAGACCTCATCCGGCGTGCCGATCTGCTCGATGCGGCCCTCATTCATGACCACCACCCTATCCGCCACCTCCAGCGCTTCTTCCTGGTCATGGGTGACGAACACGCTGGTAATGTGCATGTCGTCATGCAGCCGCCGCAGCCAGGAACGCAGCTCCTTGCGCACCTTGGCGTCAAGCGCGCCAAAAGGTTCGTCCAGTAATAACACCTTCGGCTCCACCGCCAGCGCCCGCGCCAGAGCAATGCGCTGACGCTGTCCACCGGAAAGTTGATGCGGGTAGCGTTCCGCCAGCCAGTCAAGCTGTACCAGTTTCAGCAGTTCATGAACGCGCTCCCGTATCTCTGCATCGGGTGGGCGCACGTCTTTCGGGCGTACGCGCAAACCGAAAGCGACGTTCTCGAAAATTGTCATGTTACGGAACAATGCATAGTGCTGGAATACAAAACCCACTTGCCGTTCGCGCACATGCTGGTCGGTGGCATCTTCGCCTTGAAACAGAACCTGGCCGGCATCCGCCACATCAAGTCCCGCAATCACGCGCAGCAGAGTAGTTTTGCCGGAGCCCGAAGGGCCCAGCAGCGCGAGCAATTCACCCGAGCGCACTTCCAGACTGACGTCACGCAGCGCAGCGAAAGTCCCGAACTGCTTGGACAGATTACGCACTTCGATGCTCATTGGCATTCTCCTTGGGTTGCGTGATCCTGGATTCGACCATGGTCTTCAGTGCCAGCGTCACGAGTGCAAGCAACGCCAGCAAAGACGCCACTGCGAATGCGGCCGCGAAATTATACTCGTTATAGAGGATCTCAACGTGCAGCGGCAGGGTGTTGGTACTACCGCGAATGTGGCCGGATACCACCGATACCGCGCCGAACTCGCCCATCGCCCGCGCGTTGCAGAGAATGGTACCGTACAGCAGACCCCATTTGATGTTCGGCAGCGTCACCCGGGAGAAGGTTTGCCAGCCGTTCGCACCCAGCGCCACGGCTGCCTCCTCCTCCTCGGTACCCTGCGCCTGCATCAGTGGAATCAATTCACGTGCGATAAACGGAACGGTCACGAAAACAGTAGCCAGCACAATACCGGATACCGCGAATATGACCTTGATATCGTGCTCCGCCAGCCACGGGCCCAGCCAGCCCTGCAAGCCGAAGATGAGCACGTAGATCAGCCCTGAGACCACTGGCGATACCGAGAACGGCAGATCAATCAGCGTGATCAGCAGGTTCTTGCCGCGGAATTCGAATTTGGCGATAGCCCAGGCAGCCGCTACGCCGAATACCAGGTTGAGCGGTACCGCAATCGCTGCAACGGTCAGGGTAAGCCGAATTGCCGATAGTGCATCCGGCTCGATAATGGCGGCGAAGTAGACATCCACTCCCTTCTTCAGTGCCTCATAGAACACCAGGATCAGCGGCACAAAAAGGAACAGCGTCAGAAACGCGAGTGCCAACCCGATCAGAGTCCAGCGTACCCAGGCGGGTTCCTGGGTGGCCCGCGTACGCCGTACGCGGGAAGTTGTGGGAAGAGGAGTGGTAGCGTTCATTTGAATTTCCTCATGCCAAGGCACTGCGGCGGCGGCCCCACCATTGCAACAGATTGATGACCAGCAGCAAGATGAACGAAATCACCAGCATCACGACCGCCAGCGCCGTGGCGCCTGCGTAGTCGTACTGTTCGAGCTTGGTGATGATCAGCAGCGGGGTGATCTCGGAAACCATTGGCATGTTGCCGGCGATGAAAATGACCGACCCGTACTCGCCGATCGCGCGGGCAAAGGCAAGCGCAAAACCGGTCATCAATGCCGGAAAGATCGTCGGAAAAATTATCCGCAAGAAAGTCTGTAACCGGTTCGCGCCCAGCATGGCAGCCGCCTCCTCCAGTTCCGCCTCGATGTCTTCGAGTACCGGCTGCACCGTACGCACCACGAACGGCAAACCGATAAAAGTCAGCGCCACAAAAATCCCGATCGGCGTGAAAGCCACCTTGATGCCAAGCGGCTCGAGATACTGGCCGATCCAGCCGTTACCAGCGTAGAGCGCCGTCAAGGCGATGCCAGCCACTGCGGTCGGCAGCGCGAACGGCAGGTCCACCAGCGCATCTATCAGCTTCTTTCCGGGAAAGCGATAACGCACCAGCACCCAGGCCACCAGCAGCCCGAATACCGCATTGACCAGTGCGGCCGCAAACGAAGCGCCAAACGTCAGCCGGTACGAGGCCAGCACGCGCGGCGTCGTCACTGCAAACCAGAATTCTTGCCAGGTAAGCTCGGTAGTGCGGATAAACGCCGCCGATAACGGGATCAACACAATCAGGCTCAGATAAAGCAGCGTGAACCCGAGCGCCAGGTTGAATCCTGGCAGGATGCTGTGTTGCTTGAACGTACTCAATTATGCGCTCCTGTTAAATCCAGTCATTGTCGGTGACCGATCAGCGTGGTCACTTCTGGTAGATCTGGTCGAACGTGCCGCCATCGGCAAAGTGTATCTTGTGTGCGTTCTTCCAACCGCCAAACGCCTCATCGATCCTGAATAGTGTGATTGCCGGAAACTGGCTGGCATACTTCGCGGCAATCTTCCTGTTGGTCGGGCGGTAGAAATTCTTCGCGGCGATCTCCTGGCCCTCCTCCGAATAGAGATACTGCAGATAGGCTTCGGCGAGATCGCGCGTACCCTTCTTGTCCACTACCTTGTCCACTATCGCAACCGGCGGTTCCGCAAGGATGCTGAGTGAGGGTATTACAATCTCAAACTTGCTGAGACCGTACTCCTTGATCGCCAGGAAGGCCTCGTTCTCCCAGGAAATGAATACGTCACCGACACCGCGCTCGACAAAAGTCGTGGTTGAACCGCGCGCGCCGGAATCGAGCACCGGCACATTCTTGTAGATATCGGCGACAAATTCTTTTGCTCTGGCCTCACCAAAGTTCCGCTTGCCAAATTCCCATGCCGCTAGATAATTCCACTGCGCGCCGCCGGAAGTTTTCGGATTGGGGGTGATCACCGCCACACCGGGCCGGGCTAGATCATTCCAGTCCTTGATACCCTTGGGGTTGCCTTTGCGCACCAGGAAAATGATGGTCGAGGTATAAGGCGTGCTGTTGCGCGCAAATCGATTCTGCCAGTCTTCCGGCAGCAGTTTGGCCTTTTCCGCGATGGCGTTGATGTCGTTGGCCAAGGCAAGTGTCACCACATCGGCCTCGAGACCATCGATCACGGAGCGCGCCTGTTTGCCGGAACCGCCGTGAGACTGCTGGATGGCAACCTTCTCCCCGGTCTTTGCCTGCCACTGCTTTATGAATGAGGCATTGAACTCCTGGTAAAGCTCACGCGTCGGATCATAGGAAACATTGAGTAAAATCCTGTCTGCGAACACACTGCCACTGATTAACAGACTTGCCAGCAAGGCTGCTGGCAGCCATGTTTTGATTTTCATGATTTTTTCCTCTGATAAAGATAATTAAGTGAAGACATGCAAGATCATTTAAAAAGCACTGATTAATACTTCAACATAGAGAAAGTCGGTGTTGCCTGAGCGCTGTGCGATATGATCAGGCTGTGCTGCTATTCGGTTTTTTACAAAATCGCCAGCGGTGAAATGGGTATAACCCACCACGGTGTTAACTCGTGGCGTAAGTTGATAGCGTATGCGCCCTTCAAACGCCCCCCCGACCCAGTCGCCGCTCCTCCCGGTCCTGTCCCGATTGAATCCGGGATCCTTGACGACACTAATGTTGCCATCGAAAGTGTCGAAAAGACGGTCCGTACTGCTGGCCAGCCAGAACCAGGTGTAGCCGGCTTCTATCCCGAATTTCTGGGTCGGTTGAAGGTCAAATCTGACTTTGGGAGACTTGATGTTTTCATAAATAACATAATGATCCGCTGACCAGGGGCGTGCAAAACCGAAAAAACGATCAAAACGGTTATTCACGTTGTCGTTGGGATCACGGTCGCCACTGGCGTAACCATAGAAGGCACTCAGCCGCGGTTTCCAAGCGTAATTAAAGTTCCGCCCTACTTCGGTGGTATAACCATAAGCGTCATGTCGCTGAGTACCATTAGTACCGAACTGATAGCTGAAATTAAGATCGTAGTCCAGACCGGTATTCGCTATCCTGCCGTAACCACGCAGCCCCGGCATGTAAATTCCCCGATCAAGCTGACCTGTCGCCGTAAAGGCATTAGGGTCAGCCGTTTGCTTCTGCCCCATGTAATACGGTTGCAGCGTGACGATGTCAGACCACTTGCGCCAATGACCGATCGCACCAAAAAACCACAGATGATCGTTGCGCCTATCAAATTCAGTTTGCAGGCGTTTGACTGGCTGCATACCGAACAGATCGATTTCCCAAGGGTTATTTTGCTGACCCAGATTCAGACGAAAGCCTTCAAAGGAATTGGTGGTATTGCGCCATTCGTTGCGCGCGATAAAACGCCGGTCCAGTGTTTCGTAGGCCATACGCCCTACCCGGAATCTAAGCGGCCGGTTCTGTCCGCGGTCATCTTCACCCAGCGCGCGTTTGAAATATAATTCGCCGTATCCCTGAATCAAGTCGTAGGGGTTATTTTCCTGATCAGTAGACGCAAATTTGTGGTTGTAGACCCGTGAGTCCTGAAATTCAACCGCAAAGCGGAACGGATCAAGGATTTCTTTTATCCCCAAATATGCACGGTTACGCAGAAAGAAGGGGTTATCGTCTCCGCCTTCAACATGCCGTATGTCATTGTGGCGCATTTCGTAACGGGTGCGGTGTTCCAAACCAATTTCCAGCCAAGTGACATCCTTGAATGCCTCGCCGCCGATCTCGCTTAACTTGCGCACATATCTGGGTGGATCGGTATCGGGATTGGTAGCATAGCTGTCGGCACGCCGGTGATAACTCGCAGGTTTCTTGTCTGCTGCCACTTTGGTAGCAGACTGCTCCCACCAGTCGTACTCGCGATCCGAATACAGCTCCAGTCTGGAAGCAGGTGGGACAGTAGGCTGACCCCCTGGCTTGATCGCCCATTTGAAATTGTCATTCACTGGCTTGACCACCCCTTTATTCACACCCGATGCTCCAGCTTGGGCTAGCTGCTGCACCCCTTGCCGGGCAGCTTGGGTTTCCCCGGATTGTCCACTGACAACACTCGCCTGGATTGAACCGATAGGCAGTATGCTGATTGCAGATGCAAGCACGATGCGCCAATAGTATTTCACCGCTTTCTCCTGAATGGTTCCTCCGGCATTCCGGGCTTATAGTGGCAACCATTTACTTCACCTGACAGAGTGATAAAAATCGATGGGCGCGAGATTACCAGACAGGTTATATAATTTTAAATACTATCATTTCATTTGCTTATATCTTTTATGTATATATGAGTTGATTCTAGGATATATTTACGCTCAATGCGTTCGACCAGGTAAGCAGCTTGGTGGGAGTCCTTGCTGTGCAAGCCACTTGCAATCTGGGAAAATGTGCATAAATCTTGGTCAAGTATTGGCGATCAGCGAAGACATCTCGGCTTCTCTGCAACTCGTCCGGCAGCCGGTGTTTTTAGATTTAGATAACGAGGATTAAATGGAAGTCGTGTCCAGGAAGGAACAATACAACATCAACAAACTGCATAAGCGGCTGAGGCGTCTGGTCGGCTCGGCGATTGCCGATTTCAACATGATCGCGGCGGGTGACCGGGTGATGGTGTGCCTGTCCGGGGGCAAAGACAGCTACGCACTGCTCGACATCCTGCGCAATCTGCAGGCTCATGCACCGCTGCAGTTCGAGTTGATCGCAGTGAATCTGGACCAGAAACAGCCCGGCTTCCCCGCGCATGTGCTGCCGGAGTATCTCGCCGGCATCGGCATGCCGTTTCGCATCGTCGAACAGGATACCTACAGCGTGGTGAAGCGCGTCATCGCAGAAGGCAAGACAACTTGCAGTCTCTGCTCCCGCTTGCGCCGGGGCGTGCTGTATCGCGTTGCTAGCGAACTGGGTGCAACCAAAATCGCACTGGGGCACCACCGCGATGATATTCTCGAAACCCTGTTTCTCAACCTGTTCTACGGCGGCAAGCTTAAAACCATGCCGCCCAAACTGGTGAGCGATGATGGCCAGCATATCGTGATACGCCCGCTCGCCTACTGCAAGGAAAAAGATTTGACCGCTTACGCTGAGGTGGAGGGCTTTCCTCTCATCCCCTGCAACCTGTGCGGTGCGCAGAAAAATCTGCAGCGCCAGGCAGTGAAGGAAATGCTGCAGCAATGGGAGCGGAAATTTCCCGGCAGGCTGGAGACCATGTTCACCGCGCTGCAGAATGTGCAGCCTTCGCATCTGGCTGATTCCGCGCTGTACGATTTTTGCGGACTCAAAGCAGGGGGGGAACCTGTTGCCGATGGTGACACGGCATTCGACCAGGAGACATTCGCGCCCAAGGCAGCGGAGATCGTGAACCTGCGCAACAGCCTGAACCTGTAGCCGTCAAGTTCGCTCGCGATGAAATTTACCCAGGCATCTCCATGACGAAATCACTCAATCTCCCCGCCGCTCTTGTCGTCTGGCTGACACTGGCGCTGCCTGCCGGCGCAGGAATTCTACCGCTTAGCGATGGCAAGGGTGGCGTCCCTTCGCTGGCACCACTACTGCAAGATGTCACGCCGGCAGTGGTGAACATCTCGGTGCTGACGCGTTCTGCCATCGAAGATAATCCGCTGTTTCGCGACCCGTTCTTCCGCCGCTTTTTCAACATACCTGATCAAGCCGCGCGGCAGGAGCGTAGCGCCGGATCGGGCGTGATCGTGGATGCAGTCAGAGGCTATGTCCTCACCAACCATCATGTCATCAAGGATGCCCTGCAGGTTATCGTCACGCTCAAGGATAGACGTCAGTTCCAGGCAAAACTGGTAGGCATGGACCCCGGTACCGACATTGCGCTGTTGAAAATAGAAGCCAGGAATTTGCAGGCGCTGCGCCTCGGCGATTCGGATTTGCTCAACGTCGGCGATTTTGTCGTCGCCATCGGCAATCCATTCGGCCTGGGTCAGACCGTCACTTCCGGTATCGTCAGCGCGCTCGGCAGGAGCGGTCTGGATATCGAAGGCTACGAGGACTTCATCCAGACCGATGCATCCATCAATCCGGGTAATTCCGGCGGCGCGCTGGTCAATCTCAAGGGAGAATTGATCGGCATCAATACCGCCATCATCGGGCCTTCCGGCGCCAGTGTCGGCATCGGCTTCGCGGTGCCGAGCGTGATGGCTAAAGCGGTGCTGGATCAGCTCGTACGCTTTGGTGAAGTGCGCCGGGGCAGACTGGGCGCAAGTAGCGAAGATATTACGTATGACCTGGCCATGGCTCTGGGGCTGGCCTCTACCGAAGGCGCCATCATCAGTTCGATTGATCCCAGTTCACCGGCGGAAAAAGCCGGGATCAAACCGCGTGATGTCGTGGTGGCGTTCAATGGCCGTGCCGTGCGCAATTCCGCCGATTTGCGCAACAAAATCGGCATGGTGCCGATCGGGGAAAGCATAGAACTCGGATTGCTGCGGGACGGCAGGCCGCTGACTGCGAAAGCGCAGATTGCCAAACCGCTCGAGGTACCCAGCATCAGCGAAGAAACAGTACCGCAACTGGCGGGAGCATCAGTGGCCAACATTAAGCCCGGCTCGCCGCTGCACGGCAAGGTCGAGGGCGTGCTGGTGACCAAGGTGGAAGCCAACAGCCCCGCATGGCTGCACGGCATCAGACCCGGTGACATCATCATCGGCGTCAATCGCCGCAAAGTACGTTCGGTGCAGGAATTCCTTGCTGCGCTGAAAACCGGCGAGAGCGTCATCATGCTCAGTCTGCTGCGCGGCGACTTCCGCCTGACCATCGTCATCCGCTAAAGCTGCGGCAAAGGCTCGCCTCAACGCACCGTTATTTTGGGTGTACCCGCTTTGACTTCCCCGATTCGTGCGGCATAGTGGAATCCCTGTTGCCTGAATATCTGCAGCACTTGCTCTGCCGCTTCCGGTGCACAGGCAACCAGCAGGCCGCCGCTGGTTTGCGGGTCGGTCAAAATACTTTTCTGCCAGCATGGCATGTCCACAGGCAGAACCACGTCGTCACCGTAACTCGCCCAATTGCGCTGCGAGGCCCCGGTGCTGTAGCCCTGCCGCGCAAAATTCAGCGCAGCATCGAGCACCGGCAAAGCATCGAAGCGGATTTCCGCCGCCAGTCTTGAGCCGCGGCAGATTTCCAGCAAATGACCGGCCAAACCAAAGCCGGTCACATCGGTCAATGCGTGGACTTGCGCCATGCTGCCCAGCGTCAGCCCCGGGGTGTTGAGCTGAGTCGTGCTCGCCAGCATCTGTTGATAAGCTGCACCATCGAGCTCGCCTTTTTTCAACGCTGCGCTCAGGATGCCAATACCCAGTGCTTTGCCCAATATCAGCACATCACCGGGCTGGGCGCGATCGTTGCGCTTCACCTGATCCGGATGCACCAGACCCAGCGCCACCAATCCGTAAATTGGCTCGGATGAATCGATCGAATGCCCTCCCGCAATAGGGATACCGGCTTCCTTGCAGACCGCCGCACCGCCCGCGAGTATCTGCTGGATCACGGTCAGCGGCAGCTTGTCGATCGGCATGCCGACGATGGCCAGTGCAAAAAGCGGCTGCGCTCCCATGGCGTAGATATCAGACAATGCATTGGTCGCGGCAATGCGCCCGAAATCATGGGGATCATCCACGATGGGCATGAAGAAATCGGTGGTGGCGACTATCGCTTGGCTGTCGTTGATGCGATACACTGCCGCATCGTCGCTGGATTCCGTCCCCACCAGCAAGTCCTGATACGGCATGGTGGCAGGCATTTCCGCCAGCACCCGGCTCAACAGCGCCGGCGCAATCTTGCAGCCGCAACCGCCACCGTGGGAGTACTGCGTCAGACGGATTATTTCGTTCGGCTTGTTCATTGATGGAGTATTTCTTGAAAACTGCAGGCGCCATTACCGTAGCACAGCTGGCGGAGTTTGACGAGATTATCGATGTGCGCTCGCCGTCGGAATTCGCTGCGGATCACATTCCTGGTGCCATCAACTATCCCGTACTGAACGACGAGGAACGCGCCCGGGTCGGCACGATCTACAAACAGGTATCGCCGTTCGATGCCAGAAAAATAGGCGCCGCCCTCATCGCGCACAATATCGCCCATCATCTCGAGCAGCACTTCATTCATCGCCCGCGGGAATGGCATCCGCTGGTGTATTGCTGGCGCGGCGGAAAACGCAGCGGCGCGATGACGCACGTACTCAGCCAGATCGGCTGGCGTGCGCAACAACTGGAAGGCGGCTACAAAACCTACCGGCACGCAGTGCTGGAAGCGCTTGCGATTCTGCCGCAGCAATTCCGCTGGCGCGTAGTGTGCGGCCTTACCGGTTCCGGCAAAAGCCGTCTGCTGCAGGCGCTGCGCGAGGCCGGCGCGCAGGTGCTGGATCTGGAACAGCTCACCTGCCATCGCGGCTCGGTGCTGGGCAACATGCCGGGCGCGCCGCAACCGTCGCAGAAATATTTCGACAGTCTGATGTGCGCCGAACTCAAGCAGTTCGATCCGGCAAAACCCGTTTATGTCGAAGCAGAAAGCAAGAAGATTGGCGACCTGCGCGTTCCCCAGGCCATGATAGACGCCATGTGGCAAAGCGATTGTGTTCGCCTGGAAGTGGAACTAGCCAGCCGCGTGCAGCTACTCATGGAAGAGTACGCCCATTTCCTGGCCGATACCCACACCCTGGAGCAGAAACTCGATTGTCTCATCGGCCTCCACAGCAAAGAGATCATCGGCCACTGGAAAGAACTCGCAGGCCAGAGACAATGGGAACAACTGGTGGAAGAGTTGCTGGTGAAACACTATGACCCGGCCTATACTCGCTCCACTCTCAAGCATTATGCGCGGCATGAACAGGGGATGGTATTGCGGGCAGACGATTTGAGCGAACAGGCCATGCTGCGTCTGGCACACGAGGCTATCGCCGGCGCGGCGGCACCAGTTTGAAAGTGGCCGCAGCCAGCAGCGCGAACAATACATAAACGATAGTCAGCGCCCCTTCCGGGAAATCATAGAACAGGATGTAATGCAGCCAGCGCTGGATAAAGCTGCCGCGCCCTTCCGTCTGACGCAGCTCGTCTTCCCACGCGGTCAACGGACAGACCATGCCCAGCAGCGACTCGCCGACGACAAACAGGATGGCACCAAGATGTGCAAACCGGAAGCGATGGTTGCGCACGAAATCCCAGCCACGCCATGCACCGACCCAGATCAGCGGCAGGCTGCCGACCACGAACAGCACGAACATAAAATGCACCGCCAGGATGACGTCGGCAAGTGGCATGGTCATGCCGGCGGCGTCCTTGCTCAGCGGTTCCTTAGCATTCGGTAATGCTGACCGCCAACCCGCCCAGAGAGGTTTCTTTGTACTTTACTGACATCTCCAGACCGGTCTGCTTCATTGCGGCAATGCATCCATCCAGCGGCATGAAGTGTATCCCGCTCCCGCGCTTCGCGAGCGAAGCGGCGGTGAATGCCTTGATGGCGCCAAAGCCGTTACGCTCAATACACGGAACCTGCACCAAGCCACCCACCGGATCGCAAGTCATGCCGAGGTGATGCTCCAGCGCGATTTCCGCAGCGTTCTCGATCTGTTGCGGGCTGCCGCCACGCACCGCGCATAAACCAGCCGCTGCCATGGCAGCGGCGGAACCGACTTCACCCTGACATCCCACCTCCGCGCCGGAAATCGAACTTCTATGTTTGATGATGCCACCGACCGCAGCGGCGGTGAGCAGGAACTCCCGTACTTGTTCCAGAGTACCGCCTTCATGGTGCACGAGGTAATACAGAACTGCGGGGATCACCCCCGCCGCACCATTGGTGGGTGCGGTCACCACCATATGACCGGCAGCATTTTCCTCATTCACCGCCATCGCATAGGCGCACAGCCAGTCATTCAGGTTGGCTTCTGCAGGCGCATCCTGCAACTGTTCGAACAAAGCCTTCGCGCGCCGCGGCAGCTTAAGGCTTCCGGGCAGAATGCCTTCGACCGCCAATCCCTTCTCGAGACAAACCTGCATCGCCCGCCAGATGGCATCCAGCCCTTTGTCGAGTGCGGCATCGGTCATCTTGGTGTGTTCGTTCAGGCGCTTTATCGTCGCGATTGATAAACCGCTGTCAGCCGCCATCTGCACCATGGCATCCGCCGAATCGAACGGATAAGGGCACGAGCTGGCAGACTCCATTTTGAGCGGCGCATCCAGCGTGCTGATTTCGGCGAGTGTATTGACGAAACCGCCGCCGATTGAAAAATAGGTTTCTGCCAGAATCACTTTACCGCTAGGATCGAGCAGTTCGAAGATCATGCCATTCGGATGCTGCGGCAGTGGCTTGCTGCGATCGAACACCACATCTTCAGCCGCACAGAACTTGGCCGATAGTGTTTCATTCAGCGCAATGGAACGGCTGTGCCACAGGCGCTCCGTCAGCTCGTTCACCGGCTGGTCAGCCAAACCTTCCGGCGAATAGCCATGCAGCCCCAATGCCACGGCACGATCGGCCGCATGACCTTTGCCGGTAAAAGCCAGCGAACCTTTCAAGGTGCAGCGAATATGAAGATCCGGATCGACTGCATGCATTGCAACAAACGTCAGGATGCGGTTGCGGAAATCACTGGCCGCCACCATCGGCCCCATGGTGTGCGAACTAGAGGGGCCTATGCCGATTTTGAAAAGCTCAAGAACACTGATGAACATTAGATATTTCCGTAGTGTGACAACTGCATTAATGGAGGCTGACAGGGTCGCTAATTGAGCGGCATCCCGAGTAAATAGAGAAACAGGCAGTGTATCGGAATTTTCGTGTGGGCGCTGCCGCGCAGAGATGTCCGTTCGAATGAGAGAATGAGAGGATGAGCAGACCGCGGAGGCCGGAGAGGTCGCGCGTGCGCCAGGATTGCCATGCCTGCGGCACAAAGGCGACGGTGGCTAGGAAAGTGGCGGGGTAACCGAGCAGAGCGCTGAGGTCGGGGCTCATAGTTTAGTTTGCTGAGTAAAGAATGAATTCAGCTGGCACGAAATTTCACATTAGTCATATTTTTCCCGCTGATTATTTTCGGATGTTGGCGGATCATTAAGAAATTCAATTAGCTCATCAAGAACTATCACTAGTGTCCGGTTAAAAATCAAATAGAATCATTTGGTTATTTGGTTGTGGTGTAATGATTCTGCTGGTATCTGGCTGCAAGGCGCATGAAA
>JAYSQR010000035.1:0-3797 GCA_043721435.1 Nitrosospira sp.
CTGGTCAAGGCCATTCATATAGGGGCGTAAAACTTCCGGGATGGCGACACTGCCATCCGCCTGCTGATAATTTTCCAGAACCGCCACCAGCGTACGTCCCACGGTAAGCCCCGATCCGTTTAACGTATGCAGCAATGCGGGTTTGCCATTGTCATTGCGAAAGCGCGCCTGCATGCGCCGTGCCTGGAATGCTTCGCAATTGCTGCATGAAGAGATTTCCCGGTAGGTGTTTTGTGCCGGTAACCAGACTTCAATATCGTAAGTTTTTGCCGCCGAAAAGCCCATGTCACCGGTGCACAATGCCATCACACGATAAGGTAGTGCCAGTTTTTGTAAAATCTTTTCCGCATGACCGACCAATTGTTCCAATGCTTCGTAGGATTGATCGGGATGGACAATATGCACTAGCTCAACTTTATCAAATTGGTGTTGGCGTATCAGGCCGCGCGTATCCCGGCCATAGCTGCCCGCTTCGGAACGAAAACAGGGCGTGTGTGCGGTGAGCTTGATCGGCAGCGATTCCAGCGCAACGATTTGGTCGCGCACGGTGTTGGTGAGCGGGACCTCGGCAGTGGGAATCAGATAATGATCTCTTGCCGCTTGCCTAATTAATTCACCAGTAGATTTTTCATTACCGGAACCTATATACCCAGAAAGTGACAGAACATTTTTATGAATTTTAAATAAATCGATCTCAAATTTCGGCAACTGGCCGGTACCATGCAAGCTCTCCGCATTGACCAGATACGGTACATAAACTTCAGTATAGCCATGTTCCTGCGTATGTGTATCTAGCATGAATTGCGCCAGTGCGCGATGCAGGCGTGCAAGCCCGCCTTGCAACAGGCTGAAGCGCGCCCCGCTGAGTTTTGCGGCGGTCTCGAAATCCAGCAATCCCAGGTTTTCGCCGATAGTCACATGATCTTTTACCGCAAAATCAAATGTGCGTGGGGTTCCCCAACGGCGCACTTCCCGATTATCGGCTTCGCTCCCGCCTTCCGGCACGCTGTCATGCGGCAGATTAGGGATGCCGGACAATAACTGCTGCAATCGAGTCTGAATTCCTTCGAGTTGGGTCTCGGCCTGCTTTAATTCATCACCAAGGTTAGCTACTTCCGCCAGAATGGCGCTGACATCTTCGCCTTTACTCTTGGCGTAACCGATTTGTTTGGAAGCGGCGTTGCGCCTCGCCTGTAATTCCTGAGTGCGGGTCTGGATGGTTTTGCGCTCGACTTCCAGCGAATTGAACTCCGCCACGGGAAAGGCATGGCCGCGCGCGGCAAGGCGCTTGGCAACATTCTCCAGATCGGTGCGTAATAGCTGAATATCTAGCATGCAAACTCCAAATCACGTGCGTTGTACCCACAGCTTGGCGGGCGCAGGAAGTCCTAGGTTTTTTTCTTCGCCTGTTTATCCAGTTCGTGCAGATGCGCCAGTTTTTCCGAGATTTTTCCTTCCAGCCCGCATGCTGTCGGTTGGTAAAGTTTCAGCTCGGACATGCCGTCAGGAAGGTAATTCTCTCCGGCAGCGTAGGCTTCCGGATCGTCATGGGCATAACGGTATTCGCGTCCAAAACCCAGTTCCTTCATCAGCTTGGTGGGCGCATTGCGCAAATGCTCCGGTACACGGCGCGACTTGTCGCCAGTGATAAAAGACCGGGCTTTATTATACGCCACGTAGGCGGCGTTGCTCTTGGGTGCGCAGGCCAGATATAGCGTCGCCTGCGCCAATGCCAGTTCGCCTTCCGGGCTGCCCAGGCGCTCGTAAGTTTCGCAGGCGTCCAGCGCTATCTGCAGTGCGCGCGGATCGGCTAGGCCAACGTCCTCCACTGCCGCGCGCATCAACCGCCGGCCGATATAAAGCGGATCGGCACCCCCGTCCAGCATGCGGCACATCCAGTAAAGCGCCGCGTCCGGGTTGGAGCCGCGTACTGACTTATGCAGCGCTGAAATCTGGTCATAAAATTCATCCCCACCCTTGTCGAAACGACGTACATTGCTGGAAAGCGCATTACGCGCATAATCCACGCCGATTTCTGCGACCCCCTCGGTTTCCGCTGCAGTTTTCACCTGTTCCAGCAGATTAAGCAAGCGCCGCGCATCACCATCAGCGTATCCGATCAATAAATCCTTTGCGGCATCGGTGAAGTTCAGTCCTTGTAATGCGTGGCTCCCCGCCCGCTTAAACAAGGCGGCCAGTTCGTCTTCGGACAGGGCGGTGAGTACGTAAACCTGGGCGCGTGACAACAATGCGCTGTTGATCTCAAACGAAGGGTTTTCGGTGGTGGCGCCGATCAAGGTTACCAGACCCTGCTCGACATATGGCAGAAACGCATCCTGCTGTGACTTGTTGAAGCGGTGTACTTCATCCACGAACAGAATGGTATGGCGCCCCGATTGCTGCAACACCATTTGTGCTCGCTCGATGGCATCGCGGATGTCCTTGACTCCCGACAACACCGCTGACAGCGTAACGAATTCAGCGTCAAACGCCAGCGCCATGAGTCGCGCCAAAGTGGTTTTGCCGGTGCCGGGCGGTCCCCACAGAATCATTGAATGAGGTTTGCCCGATTCGAATGCAAGCCGCAATGGCTTGCCTGTCCCCAGCAAATGCGCCTGGCCGATAACATCTTCCAGTTTCTTGGGACGCAGCCGTTCCGCCAGTGGCGCGGCCGGTTTGTGTTTCTCGAACAGGTCAGTCACTGATCACGTCCGCGCTCTCGGGCGGAGTAAACTTGAACAACCCGGGTGCGAGCCTGGGATTTTTCTCCAGCCCGGAAAATATAAGCACGGTAGTCTGGCCAAAATTATCGCGCAACTCCATCGCTGTCAGCGTTCCTTCCGGGGTAAATCCCAAACGCACCAGTTCAAATGTGCCTTCCTTGGTTTTGGGCCTGGCTTCCAGCCATTCCAGTCCTCCCTGTAGGCCGATTTCGCCAAGATCAAAATTGGATTCGATGGCGCTGCTGCCAGCGAGCAGCGCAGCCGGACTGCTACCGATGGCAAGATCAAGCTTGCGTACCGTGACTTGGCTAAGATCATGGTCGTAAAACCATACCTTGGCACCATCGCCGACGATCAGTTGCTCATAAGGCTTTTCGTACGTCCATCGAAACTTGCCAGGGCGCTCGAACTGCATGGTGCCGCTTGTTTTCTGCATCACACGCATATTTTTGTCTAGCAAGGTCTGTGAAAACGTCGCACGCATGGTGCGCGTGCCGTGAATGAAGGACTTGAGGCTGTCTAGGGCAGCAGCCTGTGCCATGGAGGGAAGCAAACAGAGCAGCAGGAAAAAATGGCGGCAGCCTGGAAGGCTCATAACGTTTCTCGATAGGAATCTGCAAAGCATTTAGCTACGGATGACCAAAACCAGTCGCTTTTAAGCGCCATGTATCCATCAAAATCATTTAGCCGAATGCAATCTGACCAACCACGGTGCCAATTCTACCGATTTTTGTTCTCAGTAGGAGAATAGAAGCGATCTAGTCATACGTCACAAGGTAGATAGCGATTGCGGCGATCTCGTTTTTCTGGTGATTGTCGTTATCTATGGGTATCCCCACCTACTGGATGCCTGGCTATTCGGTGGCTACTAGGCAATAAATAAATTGGAACTATATCTAAATGCATTAGCCTAACAATTGTTGGCGGTAAATTATTTCGCCGGATGGTAATAATAGTTATTTTCAATCATCGATGAAATAGGAGGTAACGACAATGGCAACAACATTAGGAACATCAAGCCATGCAGGGTCAGGTGGCGGTAGTTACGACATGTCGCTGTGGTACGACTCGAAG
>JAYSQR010000036.1:0-27560 GCA_043721435.1 Nitrosospira sp.
CTTCTATCCCTACCAGTCCGCATAAGGTCAGCTGTTGCTCCAGGCGTTCATGCGCAGAACCCATAACATTGCGACGGTAAGCCAGGGCCAGCACACGCAATCCCTGCGCTGCCATGCTTTCCTGCGCCTGCAACAAACGCTGTCGCTGGCTATCGTCCAGAGCCTGTCTCTCGCCGTTCAAATGGATGTCGCGACATAGCGGCAGCATGGTTTCGAGCGCGCCTTTGCAATACAGCATATTGCCGCCGGGTGTCTGGTACAGCAGCGACAGGCGCTTGCGGTCGGTATCAAAAGGGATTTCGTCTATCCGCTTGTGGTCTGGCTGCACTGTGATGGCCGTGCGCGCCAGCTCAAGCAATGCAACTTCCATCGGGTCACCGAGCAGGACCTGCTTGCCTTCCTGCTCGCTTTGTTTCAGGTTGTGGCAATACATCGCCACGGCGAACAGCGGGTTGTCGCGCTGCTGGGCAGCATCCAGCGGCGAGTAAAATTTTCCAGACAGAAATAGTTTTTTTACCGTCATGCGGTTCTGCGTCAGCGTTCCGGTTTTGTCGGTGCAGATCACCGTGGTCGAGCCCAACGTTTCCACTGCCGGCAGATGGCGCACCAAGGCATTTTTCTTCGCCATGCGCTGGGTGGCCATGGCCAGCGCCAGCGTCACCGTGGGCAGCAATCCCTCCGGGACATTGGCCACGATGATGCCGATGGCGAAAATCAAGTTAGGCCAGAAAGGCAGGCCCAGCCACAGACCGATCAGGAAAAACACCACGCCGATCAACACCGACAGCATGGCGATGAAACGGCTCAGGCGCGTGATTTCAAGTTGTAGCGGCGACAGTGTTGCCCCCGTCACCTGGGTCAAATGCGCGATCTTGCCGAACTCGCTATGCATGCCAGTGGCGTAAACCAGCGCCTTGGCTTCCCCCGACACCATGGTGGTACCGGCGAGCAGTACATTGCGGCTGTTCTGCGCTTCGTCTTCGCCGGAGTGCTCGGAGTTGCGCGCCTGGGACAACGACTCCCCAGTAATCGTGGCATTGTTGACGCGTACGCCAAAGGCTTCGAGCAGGCGGCAATCAGCCGGAACAGCGTCACCGTCCGCCAGCAGGATCACATCCCCCGGCACCAGTTCGCCCGCCAGAATTTGCTTGATGCCCCCGCCGCGCATTGCCTTCACTTGATGAGGCAGCAGATTGCGCAGCGCAGCCACTGCCTCTTGCGCGCGGTATTCCTGCCAGAACGAAAACACACCGTTGACCACGATCACACCCATGATGGCATAGCCCAGCATGGCCATGCCTTGCCCCGGCTCCTTCCATTCGGCGATGAAAGCAAGGATGGCGGCAAGCCACAGGATCAGCGCAAAAAAATGAGTGAACTGTTTGATGAAAGCCGACAACAGGCGCTGTTCGCTAATCTCTTCCACGCGGTTCGGTCCGTATTCCTGCAACCGTCTGCGCGCCTCAGGCTCAGACAATCCGCCCGGACTGCTGCGCAGACTGACATAGGCTTGTTCCACGGTAAGCTGGTGGATTTTCATCCTATCCGATGACTATCCTGTTTCATCGTTTTATTTCCAAATTGAAATTGGCATGCTTTGATGTCACCGGCAAACCCTTTGCAAGCTATTCGATACCGATCCCAGAAAATTCTGGATGCTGTTTTACAGCATAGCGCTAAACTGTAAAAAGAGCGGTTCCTTAACTAGCGAGTATGCCCATGAAAGCCATGATTCTGGATATGCAGAACCAGCCGTTGCGGCTGGGCGAACTGCCCCGGCCCAGACCCACAGCCACTGAAATCCTGCTCAAGGTCCATGCCTGCGGTGTGTGCCGCACCGACCTGCACGTGATCGACGGCGATCTGCGACGACCCAAACTGCCTCTCGTTCTCGGTCACGAAATCGTCGGCACCGTGGTGGAAAAAGGCGCGCAGGTGGAACGTTTTGTTCTGGGGCAGCGCGTGGGAGTACCGTGGCTTGGTCGCACCTGCGGCCATTGTCACTACTGTGCGAGCGGCCGCGAAAATCTCTGCGATGCGGCAGAGTTCACCGGCTATACCCTGGATGGCGGTTACGCCGAATTCGCGCTGGCCGATCAACGCTATTGCTTTTCCTTGCCAGACGCCTACTCCGATGCTGAAGCTGCACCGCTGCTTTGCGCCGGGCTGATCGGCTACCGCGCGCTGGTCGCGGCCGGCGAGGCAAGACGGCTCGGCATTTACGGTTTCGGTGCGGCGGCACATATCATCACGCAAGTAGCTCGCTGGCAAGGACGGGAGGTATTCGCCTTCACCAAGCCGGGCGATACGGAGGGGCAACATTTTGCCCGAGAACTGGGAGTTGTCTGGGCGGGAGACTCCACTGCGCCGCCGCCACAGAAAATGGATGCTGCCATATTGTTTGCGCCGGTGGGTGCACTGATACCGCAGGCGCTGAGCCACACCGCCAAGGGCGGGACGGTAGTGTGCGCCGGCATCCACATGAGCGCTGTTCCGGAATTCCCCTATGCCTTGCTGTGGGGAGAGCGTAGCGTGCGCTCCATTGCCAATCTCACGCGCCGCGATGGTGAGGAATTTCTCGCTATCGCACCGCAGGCCGGGGTCAGAACCGCAGTGGAAACTTTCCGCCTGGAAGCGGCCAATGAAGCCGTGCAGCGCCTGCGCGCGGGCCGGGTGCGCGGCGCAGCCGTGCTGGTGATAGATTAATCCGGAGTATCCCGCCGGGGGCGGTCAACGGTCAAGGATGGCGCCGATAGCGCCCGATCAGTTCAACATGGGCAATGACGTGGCCTTCCATCGCTTTTTCCAGAATTGCCTTGGTTGGATGTTTCAGATTCGGCAGCAGGGTATCCAAGGCATAGAGCTTGTGAAAATAACGGTGGCTGCCCACTGGCGGGCACGGCCCGCCGTAGCCGGTGCGCTGCCAGTCGTTGAGTCCCTGCAAGGTTCCTGATGGCAACTCTTTCGCCCCCACACTCTCGGGTAGCCCATTGGTATCAGGCGGGATGTTGTATAGCATCCAGTGCACCCAGGTCATTTTCGGCGCGGCTGGATCGGGCGCGTCCGGATCATCGACGATCAACACCAGGCTTTTCGTGCCATCCGGTATTTTGGTCCAGGAAAGTTCTGGGGAAACATCCCGGTCATCACAGGTGTGGCGAACGGGAATCTCGTCGTTGTGGGAGAAGGATGTCGAAGTCAGTGTCAAAGCAACCATTCTTTTCTCCTGCCCGCTTGGGGTTGATTTGGTCTCAGCCGCTCCCGCAGAACTGCAGATGAGGGCAGTTGCCAAGCATAACACTCCTGCCGGATGAATGAAACGAACCCAGCCAGCGCCCTGCAGCCGGTATACGCGGTGAAATTTAGCGTTCAATTGCAAGTGCACCCAACACGCAAGCTCAGGACACCGTGATGGACTTGGCCGGTTTGCCTCCAATCTTGGGCAGGCGGACGGTCAGCACCCCGTTCTTGTAACTCGCCTCCGCCTTGTCCGTGTCGACGTTGAGAGGCAGCGGAATGCTGCGCTGGAATGCCCCGTACGCGCGCTCCATCACGTGGTAGGTGCTGTCCAGAGTTTCACGCTCGAAGTGCTTTTCCCCAGAAAGGTTGAGCATGTTACCCTCAATCATGATACGGCAGTCTTCCTTCTCCATCCCGGGCACTTCCACTCTCACCACCACTTCTTTCTCGGTTTCCTCCACTTCTCCCGCCAGCAGACTCCAGCGCGGGAACGAAGCCAGCGCTGGAGTCTGCGTCTGCTCCTCCTCCTTGCTGCGGGCAAAATGGGTAAGCGCGTTGTTGCTGCGGCTCAGCAACTCGCGCCAGCCTTCCGACAGATGCTCCCAAGCGCGGCCGATCTCGTGGCCAATATGTTTTCCTGCTTCCTTCAACGAATCCAGCATGATCTTACCTCCTCCAGTAATTGCAGCAAAAGATACAAAAGTAATTCCTCACAGTTTTTATCATAGATGAAATTTGAAGCTGGATATGTTTATCGGGCAGCAAGCTGGCGTAACATATCCCGATGCTACGGGACTCCGCATTTTCCCGTTACCACGCAAGGAGAAAGAAATGCGCAACCCATCTAGGCCGTGCCCGAAACCATCCCGGGTTTCAGGGGATGGTCGCCTGCTGCATGCACCCGCACTGGTGGCTGAACTGGGCGGCAGTTACGCGACAGGACTCGGCATCAATCTTGGCGCGCTAGATGCCGCTGAAATCTACAAGTGGTTTATCGCTGCCGTGCTCTACGGCGCGCGTATTCCGGAAACCATCGCCAGTCGTACCTGGCACGAATTCGAAACGAGCGGCGTGCTGACGCCGCAGCGCATGCTCGATACCGGCTGGGACGGGCTGGTCGCCATGCTCGACCGGGGCAGCTATGTGCGCTACGACTACAAGACCGCCACCAAGCTGCTCGAAATCAACCACACCCTGCTCGATAACTACGGCGGCAACCTCAATACCCTGCATGCCGCCGCGGCCGATTCCGTTGATCTGGAACAGCGCATCATGGCTCTGGGCAAAGGGATCGGCAAGGTAACGACGGGTATTTTCCTGCGCGAGCTGCGCGGCAGATGGCAGAAAGCAGTCCCTCCGCTGTCGCCGCTGGCCTTCATGGCAGCCCGCACCCTCGGCTTTATCCCAAACAGGATCGGCGATGACCACGACCTCGCTCTTGCCTGGCTGCAGCACCTGTGGGGCGAACAGGGCATGACGGCGGCAAGCTTCCCAGACTTTGAGGCAGCGCTGGTGCGGCAAGGGCTACGGCTGCGTCGTCGCGCCGCCCGCAGTTCCATGCGATCCGGCGCAGCCGGTCTTGCTCCGGCATGATCGAATCATTGGAAATTTCTGTTACTTGCGATGGCCGAGCACCACGCCGGCTATTTCCACGCCAAGCCCGAGGGCGAGAAGGACTGCGCCTATCCAGGCGTTTTCCGGTGCCAGAAAAATCAGCACACCGCCCAGCACGAGCAGCGAGATGGACAGGATACGTTTGCTGCGCGGATTCTTGATCATGGCAAACTCTACGAACGACACACTTATTCCCACTATAGGCCCGAACCCGCAAAAAATCAGCAAATCAGCAGCTGCCAGCCTAACCACTACCCCAACTGGCTGGGGTAGCGAGGCAGCTGTTCCAGTAACTATCAGTCGATGGCAAGTTTTCTGGCGGAAGAAGCCGCTTTCTTGGGCAGCGTCAGTTCCAGTATCCCGTCGTTATATTTGGCGCGGGACGCCCCTTCGTCAATTTCACTGCCGAGGGAAAAACTGCGAAAGGCTTTACCGTAGTAACGCTCGGCACGCAGCACTTTCTCTCCTTCCTTTACTTCCTTCTCCTGCTTGGTTTCTGCGCTGATCGATACCTGATTGCCTTCGATGGAAACGTGGATGTCTTCCTTCTTCACCCCGGGAATTTCAGCATGCACCGTATATGCCTTGTCGTCTTCCCTGACATCCATCTTGATCAGGACCTCCTGCTTGCTTTCCATTTTCACCGGGCGGAAAAACCCTCTGAACACATCATCAAACGGATCCAGGCTGGAAACCTGGAATGGGTCGAAACGAGTCACATTAGCCATGCTTTTCTCCTTATGTTAATTGGTTTGTTGAGCGGATGATTCCGCCGACAGGAAAAATATGGTGACGGAGTGCAAGATTTCAATAGCAAAATTTCTGCAGGGTGTTATCCATGCGCAGGTCGATGCAACGCGAACGCCAGATCCTCCGCCATAAACAATGTTTCGGATTTGATGACAGCCACTCATCAACACGCAATAATTTTTTTGCTGCCCTTGATTCTGCCCCGGTAATCCACATATCCAAAGAATCGCTTGAGGAGAGGTCGCTATGTTCATTACTCGCACACCAGCCGTCGCAGGTATGTTTTACCCCGCCGATCCGCAACAGCTTGCCCACGATGTGCAGCAATTGCTGACTGAAGCGCATCCGCATGCCCTGATCCCCAAGGCTCTGATCGTGCCGCACGCCGGCTACATTTATTCGGCCGCCATCGCAGCCACAGCTTATGCCACACTCCGTCCCATTGCTGCGCGCATCCGGCGCGTGGTGTTGCTCGGCCCCACCCATCGCGTTGCGATACGCGGCTTGGCATTGCCGGAAGCGGGTGCCTTCGACACGCCACTGGGACGGGTGATGCTGGACACGGCGGCAGTACACACCATCGCCCATTTGCCGCAAATCACCGTCAGCGCGCAGGCGCATACACTGGAGCATTCGCTGGAAGTGCAGCTACCATTCCTGCAAAGCATCCTGCCGTATTTCACCCTGCTACCATTGGCTGTCGGCATGGCCTCAGCCGAAGAAGTCGCCGAGGTACTGGATGTCTTGTGGGGCGGCGAAGAAACGTTGATCGTCATTAGCTCCGATCTCTCACACTATCTGCCTTACGCCACTGCACAACGCGTGGATGGCGAGACCGTGCAATCCATCCTGGATCTGCACCAGCCGATAGCGCATGAACGCGCCTGCGGCGGCACACCCATCAGCGGTCTGATCGTCGCCGCGCGGAAACACCACCTGACAGCGCACTTGCTCGATTTGCGCAACTCCGGCGATACCGCCGGTGCGCGCGATCAAGTGGTGGGTTATGCCGCGCTCGCCTTTACAGGGAAGGAGGAACATGGCAACTGATCAAGGAAAAATATTGCTGCCGATAGCACGTGCTGCGATTGCGCACGTCTTGCACGCGCCGTATCCAGCAGCAGCGGATGAAACCGCACCGTGGTTGGGTGAACCTGGCGCAAGTTTCATCACCCTCACTCAATCCGGCGAGTTGCGCGGCTGCATCGGTACGCTGCAAGCGCACCGGCCATTGCTCGCCGATGTCAAAAGTAATGCCGTGTCCGCCGCGTTGCACGATCCGCGCTTCCTGCCGCTCACGCGGGAAGAATTTGTCACGGTGCAAGTGGAAGTCTCGCTGCTCACCGCACCGCAGCCGTTGGGCTTTGCCGACGAAACGGACGCGCTGGCGCAATTGCGCCCCGGTATCGACGGGGTTGTATTCGAATACGGCCGCTATCGCAGCACCTTTCTGCCACAGGTATGGGAGAGCCTCGCGCAACCACATCTGTTTCTTGCTATGCTGAAACGTAAGGCCGGGCTGCCCGATAACTTCTGGGCCGAGGACGTGAAACTGTCGCGCTATACTGTAACCAAATGGCGTGAAACTGACTTAGACGAGGAATCCTGCAATGGATGAACCGATCAGCATTGCCGAACAACATCCCGCCAGGTACTGGCATCGGTTAGACGACGGCCGTATCCAGTGCGACCTGTGTCCGCGCGACTGCAAGCTGCATGAGGGGCAGCGCGGCGCGTGCTTCGTGCGCGGACGGGTCGGCGATGCGATGGTGCTTACAACCTACGGACGGTCTTCAGGATTTTGTGTCGATCCGATCGAGAAAAAGCCGCTCAACCATTTCTATCCTGGCAGCAGCATCCTGTCGTTCGGCACGGCAGGCTGCAACCTCGCCTGTAAATTCTGCCAGAACTGGGATATTTCCAAATCGCGCAGCTTCGACAAACTCGCCGATCAGGCCAGTCCGGAAGCCATCGCGCGCAGCGCTGAGGAACTCGGCTGCAAGAGCGTTGCCTTCACCTACAACGACCCGGTGATTTTTGCCGAATATGCGATGGACGTAGCCGATGCCTGTCACGCACGCGGCATCAAGGCGGTGGCAGTCACGGCTGGCTATATCCACGACCAGCCGCGGCGCGATTTCTTCGCCAAAATGGATGCTACCAATGTTGATCTCAAGGCGTTCACCGACGAGTTCTATGTCAAACAGACCGGCTCTCACCTGCAACCGGTGCTGGATACGCTGAAATATCTGCGCCAGGAAACCGAGGTATGGGTGGAGATCACCACACTGCTGATTCCCGGCCTCAATGATTCGGCAGATGAGATAGCCAAAATGAGCGCATGGATCGCCAAGGAACTCGGCGTGGATGTGCCGCTGCACTTTTCTGCCTTCCATCCGGACTACAAGATGACCAACATTCCCGCCACCCCGGCAGAAACGCTGATACAGGCACGGCAGATCGCCCAAGCGGCAGGGCTGCTGTATGTCTATACTGGCAATGTGCATAACCGCGAGGGGGATACCACGTACTGCCCCTCGTGCAACAGCGCCCTGATCGTGCGCGACTGGTATGAAATCGAACAATACCGCCTCACGCCTGACGGCCATTGTCCGGACTGCAATACCCGCATCGCCGGACATTTCGACAAATCTGCGGGGCAGTTTGGCAGGCGGCGGATTCCTGTCGTGATGAGAGGAACAGCATGAGCAGCGTACATATTCCGGCCGATGGGGTCGAACTCGACGGCGAACTGGTGTTGCCGCCGTCCGCGACCGGGGTGGTGCTGTTCGCCCATGGCAGCGGCAGCAGCCGCTTCAGTCCACGCAATACTTTCGTTGCCGAAGTGCTGCAACAACACGGCATCGGCACCCTGCTATTCGACCTGCTGACACGAGCAGAGGATCAGGATTACGCCACGCGCTTTGATATTGACCTGCTGACGCGCCGCCTGCTGGCCGCCACTGCCTGGCTGCAGACCAACCCGCAGACGCAAACCTTGCACGTCGGTTATTTCGGTGCCAGCACCGGCGCAGCGGCAGCATTGCAGGCGGCGGCAGCAATGGGCAACAAGATCGCCGCCGTGGTCTCGCGCGGCGGCCGTCCCGACTTGGCTGGAGAAACCGCCTTGAGCCAGGTGACTGCGCCGACCCTGCTCATCGTCGGCAGCGCGGACTACGGCGTGATCGAGTTAAACCAGCAAGCCTATGCGCTGCTGCACTGCGTGAAGAAACTGACCCTGATTCCCGGTGCGACCCATTTGTTTGAAGAACCCGGCACGCTGGAACAGGCTGCGCGCAGTGCAGCCAACTGGTTCGCGCAGCATTTATGATTATTCTGTAATACTCGCGTTCTGCCGCACCCGCTCGAAAAAACACACTGCCGCCGCTGCCGCCGCATTCAAGGATTCCGTGCCGCCCGGCATGGGAATGCTGACTTGCTCGCTGACCGTTTGCAGCACTGCCTCTGACAGACCCGCCCCCTCGTTACCGAACACGAATGCCACTGGCCCGCTCAAGCGGGTTTGATAAAGGCTGGTTTTTGCCTGCAGCGTAGTGGCAATCACCCTGCCATTGAATTCCCGCGCCACTTGTGCCAGATCGGATTGTTCGTGGATGCGCAACTGGAAATGCGCTCCCATCGCGGCGCGCAACGTCTTGGGCGACCAGGCATCGGCGCAGCCGGTGGACAGATAGACGTCGCTTGCACCGGCAGCGGCGGCAGAGCGCAGGATCGAACCAAGATTACCGGGGTCCTGGATGGCTTCAAGCAGCACGCTGAAACTCTCGCCCTGGTATACGGGGATAACATCCTGTGCGGGAATGGCTATCAGCGCGATGATGCCGCTGGGGGTTTTGACCGGGGAGATCGCGCGGAACAAGGCATCGCTCAGTACCACCACCGGCACTGCCTGTTCCGCCGTCAACTGCGCCAGCAAGTGTTTGATTTCTTCAGCGTCGCCCGCCGACTCACCGACGATCAGGCTTTGCGGCAACCCCAGCGCGGCGCGATAGGCGGCGATCAGATGCGCGCCGTCCAGCAGCGTCAACCCGCTGCTTCTGCGCTGCGCAGCGGATTCTGCCAGCTTGACGAGCTGCTTGAACAAAGGATTTTCACGAGAGCTGATGGATTTCACGGGTCACCCGGCCAAGCCGATTTTTCAGGACATCCGCTGTTATACGTAGGGCGCATCATCTTGTCCATGCAGCGTCCATGTAGATCGTTCATTCCAATTCCAGTTCGAAAGTGAAACGAAGCGATGACGAACGAACGCCACAGATGGCACATCCCCCAAGGGGACTTCCTTCGGGGCGAGTAGTAGGGCAAGGCGAGAGTGAGGATAGCAACAAAGTGTCACTGATGAAATGGAATTGGAATCACATGAAATTGCGCGTATGCAAGGCCGCCAGGTGATGAGCGGCTTCCTTGTCAAAGCCGAGCCTCTCCAGCCGCACCTGCCTGCCTTCGGCCATGTCCGCAATCAACTGCTGCACCCGGACATAGCCCATGGCAATCGCCTGCGGGGTGAATTCGCCGGCCGCAATCAGGATCAATGCATCGAACACTTCTTCGTTGAGTCCGGCAGTATTCGCCAAGGCGTCATTGCGCGACTGCACCGCGTTGGCCAGTCGCGTGCGGAATTGCGGCTCCTGCTGCAGTCGCCACAACAAATGCGACATGCCAAAAGCCACATGGCGCGCTTCATCCCGCGCCGTCAGGCGGGCGATCTGCCGTGTCACCGGGTCGGGCGCATACAGATGGAGAAAGTTGAGCAGACTGACGAAAGTGCCCTCGCCCAGCACTGACAGCAGAAAGCCGGCAACGGAAAAATCGGGTTCATCCAGCAGGGTTTTGAGCGAAGCCTGGCCACCGGCAGTGGACAGTGTCGGCTCCCGCCCTTTCAGACGCAGCCGGCGGGTAAAGACCTCGATATGGCGTGCCTCGTCCGCCACCTGGACCGCAAGCAGGGACTGTATTTCGCGGAAATGCGGATGCACCTGGCCGAGAAAGCGCGCCGGCACGACCAAAGCAGCCGCTTCGTTTTCGATCATGTAAGTCATCAACTGCGCCACCGCATCTTCCACCGCAGCGGGAAGATCAAATGGTTCGTTCCAGTCTATCGCCGTAGCCGGATTCCATTGCGCTGCCACTGCCTGTTCGTACAGCGTAGCGGCGGTATCCGACCAGATCTCGTCTTTCCGGTCGAGCCGGAAATGAAAATCCGGCGCACCCGCTTCCACCGTCGCTCCCCTTGCCGCCAGTCCCCAGCACGACAAGGCCTGATCCGCAATCGCGCCGGTCAGTGCCGCATCGCTGTATCCGGCATGCGCGGCACCATGCCAGCGGCCGGTATCGGCAGCGCCCCGGATCACTGTGGCAACCACACGCCCGTCCTGCTGCTGCATGCTCATGCCATGGCCTTGCGCGCGGCACCATGCCGCCAACTGCACTTCCCAGCCGGGACTGCTGCCAACCACGCGCAGTGAGCTGCCGGGTGGAATTGCACCCAGACCACACTTGATCAGCAAATGGGCGCCGGCATCCAGCCCCAGATTTTCAATATCTATAATCGGGGACAAGTATGTTGCCTTCTGCATCGTAGAATTTCTCGTTATCCACTGCCCGTATCAGCAGATCGTAGCCGCTGGTGCGACCGGGAAGCCACGCCTTGAGCCCTTCCAGTTCCAGCAGCGGCCTTACCTGAGTATCCTGCCAGTCCATCGCCAGCAGCAACTCGGTGAACCGCGCCGCCATTTCTCCGCTTGCCGCGGATATGCCTGAGATCAAGGTAAAGTTGCAGTGGTCGTAGCTGCCGCTGCGCGCCACGATCCGCGTGGCGCCTGCCGGCAGGATGCCTTCACGCGCGAAAGCCAGGTAATTGCCGTCGATCATCCAGGCAGCATCGATCTCGCCAGCCATCATGGCCAGCGCCGCCGCACGCTCACCGCCTATATGGTCGCCGTGTTTGCCGGCCAGTTCATCGAAACGCTGCGCCGTATAGTCACGCCCGGCAAACAGTCCTTTCTGACGCAAATGACCGCGCGGAATCAGGTTGGCCTGAGGTGAATCCAGCGCGCCGAAACCAATCACCTGCCCCGCTAAAGCGGATAGATCTTCTGTGGTTGCAACACGGGAACCGGACCGCACTACCAGCACTGAACAAAGATCGCGGTCGCTGTCGCGCATCGCCAGCGCGCGCGCCTCAAGCCCGCGGGCACGTGCCATGCGCTCCGCTCTGACCCAGGCCAGCGGTGAATTCCAGGCAAGATCGATATTGCCATCGAACTGCGCTTCGACCTGACGCTCGTAATTGGAATAAAGAATATAATCAAATTCGAAATCGTGACGCCGGAAATATTCCTTGAATCCTTCCCAGATGGTCACCACTTTCGGCGCATAGGCAACCGCACCCATCAGCAATGGTTTTGCCATTCCGCGCTCCCTAATCGAACACCGGCAAACCGCAAACGGCTTTGCCAATGAAATCAAACAGCACATCGGAAGTCGGTGCCATGATCGAGGCTGCGCGCGCATCACGGAAATAGCGCTCGACCCCTACATCCTTGCGGAATGCGGCACCACCACACACGCGCATGGCGACATCGGTGACTTCCTGCGCAGCTTCCGCCGCCGCAGCCTTGGTCTGCATCACCCGCAGCATCGCATCGGCACGGCCACCGGCCAGCGCCGCCAGGGTATCGTCGCGCAGGGTGCGCGCCATGTCTGCACGGATACGCGCACGTGCGAGATAAGCCCTGACGGTCGGCAGATCCGCCAGCGCACTGCCCAGATGTTCAAATTTGCTGGCGCTCGCATGGGCACATGCACGCTCAAGCGATGCCTCCATTATTCCTTGCGAACAGGAAGCGATCAGCACCGAGAACACCGGCAGCACTGCACCGAGCATGATGTCGAAGCCGCCGCCGTCGCTGCCCAGCATGGCGGAGGCAGGCAGCCGCAACGCTTTGCAGGAAAGTGGCGAAGAACCGTTGCCGCGCAGACCCATGCCGTCAAAAAATTTGGGCTGGCTCAGACCCGCTGTCTTGCTGTTGATCAGCCACAAGGTGCTGGCGCCGGCAGCTTTAACCGGTGGCGATGACCACACGTAGGAATCGGCCTCGCCTGCAGCAGTCACCATGGTCTTGTCGCAATCGAGCAGATAAGCATCACCATCCGGGCGGGCGCTGCCGACCGCTACCCAGAAGTGGCTGCGGGAACCCGCATCGGACCAGGCCAAAGTCGTCAGATGCCGGCCGGCGGCAATCTCACGCCGGATCGAGTCATCACCGAACTTCTCGATCACGGTCGTGCCGCAATAATGCATGGTCACCACCATGGCGGTGGAAGGGCACGCCCTGGCAATGCGCTCGACCACTTGCGCTGCCGCAGCCAGACCGAGCCCCATGCCACCTACTTCGGTCGCGCTGACCAGGCCCAGCAGGCCGGCTTCGCCGAGCGCGACAACGGCGGCACGCGGAAACGCGGCATCGCGATCGGTGGCAATGGCCGCCGGTTCGATGATGGCGCGAATAACAGTATCGAGCTTCTCAAGATATGGCATGACTACCCTTGCACAAAGAATAGGGCGCTGCCGGATGACCCGATAAAACAGACGAGATCCTTGCTGCCGCGAAATAAAAATCGCGCAACAGGAATCAGGATTGAATGCTACGATTGTTGGCACACCTCAATCTGTCTGCTGACCTGCACGTTGGCAGCGCTTGGAACGGAACATCCCATCATGCCTTTTCTCCTGTCAGCCACACACAGGCCGTCTGACCCGACTCGCCCTCAACTGGGGGAGCAAATCGGCGTTACGGCGGACCAAGCGGAGACAAGCACAACAGTCGCAGCAGTTTACCAGAACCGGCAGTCACGCGGTCCAGAAACCGGATGCGTGTTTGTGCAGAGTCTTCATTCAAGACTTGTCTTGCAACCATCGTTGCCGCGCATCACGCGCATCAGCGAAAATCTTTTCCAGCGCCTGCCCGTCACCCCGCGCCAGCATCTCGCGCAAGTTTGTCAGTTCGTTCTGGTAAGCGTCGATTTGCTTGAGCAGCGCCTCGCGGTTGGCAAGGCAGATGTCGCGCCACATTTCCGGGGAACTGCCGGCAATGCGGGTGAAGTCACGGAAACCGCTGCCGGCAAAACGCAGCAGGTCCTCCGGCTTGTCGCCGGCACCAGCGCAGACATGATTCATTAAAGTGAATGCCAGCACATGTGGCAGATGACTCATTGCGGCGAGAATGGCGTCATGCCTGTCGGCGCGCATGTGCGACACCCGCGCGCCGCAACCCTGCCACAATTCCGTCACCTGCGTCACCGCCTCGGCGCTGGTCTCATCCAGCGGCGTCAACACCAGATTCTTGTCACGGAACAGATCGGCGCTGGCTGCAGTTACTCCGCTCAACTCGGCGCCAGCGATGGGATGGCCGGGAACAAAATTCTTCAGATGCCCGGCCAGAAAGGAACGTGCTGCTGCAACCACATCCTGCTTGGTGCTGCCTGCGTCGGTTACGATGGTTCCGGCTTCGAGGTGGGGGGCAATTTGCGCCATGATCTTGCCGGTCTGCCCCACCGGCATCGCGAGCAACACCAGATCAGCTCCTTGCAACGCCAACGCAAGATCACCGGCGATTTCATCTATCACCCCCAGATCACGCGCGCGTTGCAGGTTCTCGCGGCTGCGGCCGATGCCGGCGATATGCCTGACCAGCCCTGCCTTGCGCAGCGCCAGCGCGAATGAGCCGCCGATCAGGCCGACGCCGATAATCACCAGTTTGTTGATCACAACGTTTGCCATCTCGAATGGGCGCTTATTTTGTCCGCGGCGGATTCTTCATTACATGCTGCGCCCGATCACTTGCGCTATTCCTTTGAGCGACCCCATCAGGTCTTTGAATTCCTGCGGGTTCAACGCCTGGTCGGCATCGCACCAGGCCTCACACGGATTCGGATGCATTTCCACCAGCAGGCCGTCGGCACCGGCAGCAATCGCCGCACGCGCGAGTGCCGGTACCATCCATGCCTTGCCGCCGGCATGCGAGGGATCGACGATCACCGGCAAGTGCGTTTCTTTCTTCAATACCGGAATGCAGGTCACGTCCATCACGTTGCGGTAAGCGGTCTCAAAGCTGCGTATGCCGCGCTCGCAGAAAATGATGTTGTGATTGCCGCCGGCAGCGATGTATTCCGCCGCCATCAGCCATTCGGAAATGGTCGCCGACATGCCGCGCTTGAGTATCACCGGCTTGTTGGTGCGCCCCACTTCCTTCAGCAGTTCGAAGTTCTGCATGCTGCGAGTGCCGATCTGGATCACATCCACATCGTGTTCAAGGAAGACGTCGAGCATGCGCGCATCCATCAGTTCGGTGACGATGGGCAGATTGTATTTATCCGCCGCCTTGCGGAACATCGCCAGCCCTTCCTCGCCCTTGCCCTGGAAAGTGTAAGGGCTGGTGCGGGGCTTGAAAGCACCGCCGCGCATCAGCCGGCAACCGGCGTCAGCAACCTGCTGTGCCGCCAGATCCATCTGTTGCTGGGTTTCAACCGAGCACGGTCCGCCGATCACCTGGATCTGGTTGCCTCCCAATGCAACTCCGGGCGCCCCGCATGCGCCGCCAATATTGATCACCGAATCGTGCTTGTGTGATTCGCGCGACACGATCTTGTACTGCTTGACGATGTGCATGGAATATTCGACCCCGGGCAGGGTATCAAACATTTCCGGCTCAAGCTTGCGCTCATCGCCGATGGCGCCGATCACCGTGCGCTCGGTGCCACGTGAAATGTTGGCGTCAAGGCCAAAGCTCCGAATTTTATTTACCACTGCGTCCACCTGTTCGTCAGTGACGCCGCTGTTCATGATGATGATCAAGCTGATTCTCCAAGTGCCGCTTCAAGTGATTGCAGAAATTTCTGATTCTGCGACTCCAGACCAATGGTGACCCGCAGATGTTCGGGCATTTCGTAAATGCCGATGGGACGCACGATCACACCCCGTTTCAACAGACTCTGATAAACCGCAGCGGCATCGCCGCCGTTCACGCGAAAACTCAGGAAGTTGCCGTAAGACGAAATGTATTCAATGCCTAGCCGCCGCAGGCCGGTGGTGACCTGCATCATCCCTGCCCGGTTGAGTGCATAGGAGCGCTTCACGAATTCCACGTCTCCCAGCGCGGCCACTGCACCCACCAGACCGATGCTGTTGACATTGAACGGCTGGCGCACCCGATTCATCAACCCCGCCACATCTTCACGCGCCAGGCCGAATCCCACGCGCACACCCGCCAGACCGTAGGCTTTGGAGAAGGTGCGGGTGATGAGCAAATTGGGAAAGCGCTTCAGCCATGCAATGCTGTCGGCTTTGGCCGTATCCGGCAAATATTCGTTGTAGGCCTCATCCAGCACCACCAGCACATCCGGCGATACCCGTTGCAGAAAACGCAACAGATCAGCAGCGGCCAATAACGTGCCGGTGGGATTATTGGGATTGGCGATAAACACCACGCGCGTTTCCGGTGTGATTGCGTCCAGCATGCCATCAAGATCATGGCCATATTTTATGGCGGGAACCGCGATGCCGCTTGCGCCGACTGCCTGCGTCACCAGCGGATAAATGGCAAAGGCATGTTGCGAATAAACTGCCGAGGCGCCCGGCTTCAGGAATACCCTGGCGGCAAGTTCCAGCACATCGTTGGAACCGTTGCCCAGCACGATCTGCTCGCTGTTCACCGCATAGCGCTCCGATAGCGCCGCTTTCAACTCAAACCCGCTTCCATCCGGATACAGCGCCACTTCATCCAGCGCTCGGGTCATTGCTGCCAGCGCCAGCGGGCTTGGCCCCAATGGGTTCTCATTGGATGCCAGCTTGACGATGGCATGCTCGTCCAGGCCCATTTCCCGCGCCAGTTCGGAAATTGGCTTGCCCGGCTGGTAGGGCATGATAGCGCGGATATATTCCGGAGCGAGGTCGCAAATATTCATAAAGTCAGAATCTTGGAATCGTGCAATCAGGAAGTCAAAATTGGATCACGCCGCAGGGTAGGAACCGAGTATCTTCAGGAATGCGGCTTGCTCGCGTAATTCTGCCAGCGCCTGTGCGACTTTCTGATCTTGCTGGTGACCTTCGATATCGACGAAAAATACATATTCCCACAGACCGGTGCGGGAGGGACGGGATTCCAGGCGACTCATGCTGACGCCATACTGTGCCAGCGGTGCCAGCAGTTCATGGATCGCGCCAGGACGATTCTTGACCGCCATCACCAGCGACGTTTTATCCTTGCCGCAAGCGGCGACATCCTGCGCGCCGATCACCAGAAAGCGTGTGGTGTTCTTCGGGTCATCTTCGATATTCTCGGCGCAGATGGTAAGTCCAAACACCTCGGCGGCCTTTTTGCCGGCTACGGCTGCGGCATGCTCATCTTCCGCAGCCAGTCTGGCAGCATCGGCATTGCTCGCTGCATTGACCCGCGCCGCCCCGGATAAATGGGGAAGGTTGGCATTCAGCCATTCGTGACACTGCGCGAATGATTGCGGGTGCGAGTAAATTTTCTGGATGCGCGCAAGATCATTATGCCGCGCCAGCAAGCATTGATGCACCGGCAACTGCACTTCACCGCACACCTTCAGCGGGGTCTGCAACAGCAAGTCCAGCGTTCTGCCGACCGCGCCCTCGGTGGAATTTTCCACCGGCACCACTCCATAACTCGCCGCACCCGCCTCCACTTTGCGGAATACCTCGTCTATCGAACCGCATGCCAGGGTCGTCACCATGCTGCCGAAGCGTTTTAGCGCAGCTTCTTCGGAGAAAGTTCCGCACGGGCCAAGGTATGCCACGGTCAGGGGCTGTTCCAGGGCACGGCACAGCGACATGATTTCAGTGAACAGCCGCACGACCTGCTCGTCTGCCAGCGGGCCGGAATTCAATTTACTTAACCGCGCCAGTACTTGCGCCTCGCGCTCGGGGCGATACACCATGCCGTTCTTGAGCTGTCCAATCTGCCGCGCAAGATCGGCACGCGTGCTTACCAATTTGAGCAGCTCGCTGTCTATCGCGTCTATCTGATCGCGCAGTTGCTTGAGTTGATCGGTCATCGCAGGTGAGCTCATCTTGGCTGCAACTACTCGGCCAGTACCGGTAAGTAGCGCACCATCAGTACGCCGGGAATCGCCGCAATCTCGTCTATGGTTTGCTGCGGCATCGGGCTGTCCACATCCACCAGCGTGTAGGCCATCTCGCCGCGCGATTTATTCACCATAGTGTGAATGTTAAGCCCGGCTTTTGCCATGGTGGTCGAAATCTGCCCCAGAAGATTGGGCACATTGGAGTTGGCCACCGCCACCCGGTAAGGCGATTCGCGTCCCATGGTCACATTGGGAAAATTGACGGTATTGGTGATGTTGCCGTTTTCCAGATAATCCATCATCTGATCCACCACCATTATTGCGCAATTTTCTTCCGCTTCCCGGGTGGACGCACCCAGGTGCGGCAGCATGATGACTGCTGCATGCTGCCGAAATTTCTGGCTGGGAAAGTCGCATACGTAATTTTTGACTTTACCGGACTCGATCCCCATCAGCACCGCATTCTCATCGACGACGCCGTCACGCGAGAAATTGAGCAGAATCGCACCTTTCTTCATGCTCTGCACGCGTTCGTGATTAATCAGGTGACGGGTCGCTTCCAGCAACGGCACATGCAAGGTAACGAAATCGCTGTTATGCAGCAGCTCCTCAATGCTCTGGGCTTTTTTTACTTCCGCCGACAGATTCCAGGCCGCCTCCACAGTGATTTCCGGGTCGTAGCCCGTCACCTTCATGCCGAGCCGGATGGCCGCATCTGCCACCAGCCTGCCGACCGCGCCCAGACCGATGATGCCCAGCGTGCGTCCCGGCAACTCTATCCCGGCAAACTGCTTCTTACCCTCTTCCGCCAACTTGTGCAGGGTGGCATCGTCGCCCAGCAAGCCTTCGGTGAAACGAATCGCAGGCACCAGATTGCGCGACGCCAGCAACATGCCTGCCAGCACCAGCTCTTTCACTGCATTGGCATTGGCGCCGGGGGCATTGAACACCGGCACGCCGCGCAGATTCATGTCCTTGACCGGAATATTGTTGGTACCAGCGCCCGCCCGGCCTATCGCTTTGACACTTGCCGGAATATCCATTTTAAGCATATTGTGCGAGCGCACCAGGATTGCATCCGGCTCGGCAATGTCATTGCCCACCACGTAATGGCCCGCAACAAAACGCTTCAAGCCCAGCGGTGCAATCGGGTTGAGCGTGAGTATCTGGAAAACCTTGTGTGCGCGCTCAGGCATGGCTGCTTGCAAACTCCCGCATGAATTCGACCAGCGCGGCCACCCCCTCGAGCGGCATGGCATTGTAGATTGAAGCGCGCATGCCGCCCACTGAACGGTGACCTTTCAGTTGTATCAGGCCGCGCGCCTGCGCCTGTTGCAGAAACGCTCCATCCAGCGCCGCGTCCTTCAGGGTGAAAGGCACATTCATCCGTGAGCGGTCGGATCTAGCTACCGGGCAATGATAAAAATCAGTGGCATCGAACAAGTCGTACAGTAGTTTGGCTTTGGCTATATTGACCTTTTCCATCGCCGCCAAGCCGCCATTCCTCTGCAGCCACTCCAGTACCAGACCCATGATGTACATGGCATAGGTTGGAGGGGTGTTATACATCGAGTCATTATCGGCATGGATTTTGTAATCGAACATGGTCGGCGTCCCGGGCACGGTCGCTCCCAGCAAATCTTCGCGCACAATGACGATGGTCAATCCTGCCGGGCCCATATTTTTCTGCGCGCCGGCATAAATCAGCCCGAACCGGGCCACATCCAGCGGACGCGACAAGATGCTGGAAGACATGTCCGCCACCAGCGGCACAGCGCCGTTCAAATCAGGCACCCAGTTGAACTCCACGCCGCCGATGGTCTCATTGGGCGTGTAGTGCACATACGCCGCAGCCGGATCGATCGTCCATTTGTCCTGTGCCGGCGCGTAGCTGAAATTCGCATCCTCGGATGAGGCCGCGACATTGACAGCGCAGTATTTCTTCGCTTCCTTGATGGCTTTTTTGGACCACTCACCAGTGTTGACATAATCGGCGCTTTTCTTGCCGCGCAACAGATTCATCGGCACCATGGCAAACTGACTGGAAGCACCGCCCGACAGGAACAGCACCTTGTAATTACCCGGAATACCCGCCAGTTCGCGCAAATCAGCTTCGACTTTTGCGGCGATGGACATGAACTCTTTGCCGCGATGACTCATTTCCATCACCGACATGCCGCTGCCGTGCCAGTCGAGCATCTCGTCGCGCGCCTGCTGCAGCACTTCCGCCGGCATGACCGCAGGGCCTGCACTGAAATTAAATATACGGTCCATTCCTTACTCTTGCACTCCCCTGCGGTTCAATCGCTATTCTCCGTCGGTCTCGACCACTCTCTCCAGTCCGGCGAGTTTCTCACCTTTATCCAGGTTGATCAGAGTCACCCCCTGGGTGGAACGGCTCATTTCGCGAACTTCCTTGACACGGGTGCGGATCAGAACACCGCCGGTGGTAATCAGCATGATTTCATCATCCTGCCTGACCAGCCGCGCCGCCACCACTTTGCCGTTGCGTTCACTGGTCTTGATCGCGATCATGCCTTGGGTACCGCGGCCATGGCGGGTGTATTCGCCTATCGGCGTACGCTTGCCGTAGCCGTTTTCGGTCGCGGTCAATACTGCCAGTTCCTCGCTCTCGGCCACCAGCAGGGAAATAACCTTCTGTCCCTTGCCCAGCTTCATGCCGCGCACGCCGCGCGCACCGCGCCCCATCGGCCGCACGTCATTCTCATCGAAACGTACCGCCTTGCCCGCATCGGAAAACAGCATCACGTCGTGCTTACCTTCGGTCAGCGCAACACCGATCAAATAATCGCTTTCGTCCAGACCCACTGCGATGATGCCGCTGGCGCGCGGCCGCGAGAACTCGGACAGCGGCGTCTTCTTCACGGTGCCAAAGGAAGTAGCCATGAATATATAACGGTTCTCGTCGAATGCTTTTACCGGCAGGATGGCATTGATTTTCTCACCCTGCTCCAGTTGCACCAGATTGACGATGGGTTTGCCGCGCGCGGAGCGCCCGCCCTGCGGCACCGAGTAAACCTTGATCCAGTACACCCGCCCACGGCTGGAAAAGCACAGTATGTAATCGTGCGTATTGGCGATGAACAGATTGTCGATGAAGTCATCTTCTTTGGTACCTGTCGCCTGTTTGCCGCGCCCGCCGCGTTTTTGTGCGTGATAGTCGTCCAGCGGCTGCGACTTGATGTAGCCGCTGTGCGACAGCGTGACCACCATATCTGCCGGCGCGATCAGGTCTTCCATGCTCAGATCATGCGTACTGATCACGATTTCGCTGCGGCGTTTGTCGCCAAACTGCTGTTTGATGGCAGTAAGTTCCTCGGTGATGATGACGGTGATCCGTTCCGGCTTGGCGAGGATATCGAGGAAGTTGGCAATCCTGTCCATCACCTCCTTGTACTCGCTGACTATCTTGTCCTGCTCCAGCCCGGTCAAGCGTTGCAGGCGCAATTCCAGAATCGCCTGCGCCTGCGCATCGGACAGACGGTAGCCTTTTTTCGATAAACCGAATTCTGCCGCCAATCCGTCCGGGCGGAATGCCTTGGCATCGACCGTGGCGCGCACGAGCATTTCCTCCACCAGCTTCGAACGCCATAGCTTCGCCATCAACGCATCTTTGGCCACCACGGGGGTTGGCGCCGCCTTGATCAGGGCGATTACATCGTCCACGTTGGACAGCGCCACCGCCAGACCTTCCAGCAAATGGCCGCGCTCACGTGCTTTCTTCAGTTCGAATGTCGTGCGCCGTGTCACCACTTCACGCCGGTGGCGCAGGAATGCACTCAGCATCTGCTTCAGATTCAGCAGGCGCGGCTGCCCATCCAGCAAGGCCACCATGTTCATGCCAAAAGTATCCTGCATCTGCGTTTCTTTATACAGATTGTTCAGCACCACTTCAGGCACTTCACCGCGCTTCAGTTCAATCACCACGCGCATGCCGGATTTGTCCGATTCGTCGCGCAAATCGGAAATGCCCTCGATTTTCTTGTCACGCACCAATTCGCCGATACGGATCAGCAGGTTGGCCTTGTTTACCTGATACGGCAGCTCGTCAATGATGATGCTCTGGCGGCTGCCTTTTTCCATGTCCTCGAAATGCGTGCGGGCGCGCATCACCACGCGGCCACGGCCGGTGTGATAGCCCTCTCTCACTCCAGCAATGCCGTAGATGATGCCGGCAGTCGGGAAATCCGGTGCCGGAATGATTTCGATCAGTTCGTCTATGCTGGTTTCGGGATTTTTCAGCAGGACCAGGCAGGCGTCCACTACTTCATTCAAATTATGCGGCGGGATATTCGTCGCCATGCCAACCGCAATTCCGGAAGAACCGTTGATCAGCAGATTGGGGATTTTTGCCGGCAGAATCAGCGGCTCTCTTTCCGAACCATCGTAGTTCGGACCGAAATCCACCGTTTCCTTGTCAAGATCCGCCAGCAATTCATGGGCAATGCGCGACATGCGGATTTCGGTATAACGCATTGCTGCCGCGTTATCGCCATCTACCGAACCGAAGTTGCCCTGGCCGTCCACCAACATGTAACGCAACGAAAAATCCTGCGCCATGCGCACGATCGTGTCATAGACCGCGGTATCCCCGTGGGGATGATATTTGCCGATCACATCACCGACGATGCGCGCAGATTTCTTGTAAGGGCGGTTCCAGTCGTTGGAAAGCTCATGCATGGCGAACAACGCCCGCCGGTGCACCGGTTTCAGACCGTCACGCACATCCGGCAACGCCCGCCCCACAATCACGCTCATGGCGTAATCCAGGTAGGAACGGCGCATTTCCTCTTCAAGGCTGATCGGCAGGGTTTCTTTCGCGAATTGATCCATTAAGATATTTTTCTATCAGAGACAATAAATTATGGCGGGAATTGTGCCGTGGACAGCAATAAATAAAGTTGCCAATTCTATCACGCCACCCCTGTTGTAGCCACCCGGGTATTCTTGCGTTCATGCCACCCGCAATAACACGGCCCTTGCAGGCATGGGTTCCCAACCGGACAAGCGGGCGTGGCATTCCCGGAATAATGTGCTATATAGGAACAGATGGTGTGGTTTTGTCCATGATCACACTGGCAAAAGGTAGTTTATTTAAATTGAAATCTTCCCAGAAAGGAGCATGAGCATGAAAAGCATATCGACCAAGAAACTCCTGTTTAGCGCGATTGTTCTGCCGATATTTTTTTCCGGGGCCGCCATGGCCCAAGTAAAAAAATCCGACGCCTACTTGGTAGACGACCGCGCCGTACCCGCCAGGAATTCCACCAATTTGTGCTGGCACACCAACGATTGGACGCCCGCCAAGGCGGTTTATGAATGTGAGCCTGATCTGGTACCCAAAAAAGTAGTGGCGGCACCACCGCCCCCACCGGCACCCGCACCAGCACCGGCGCCCGCACCGGTACCCTCAAAAATGCATTTCTCCGCCGATGAGTTGTTCGATTTCGACAAAGCCATAGTGAAACATAGCCCGTCGCGGGATCAGCTGGAAGAATTTGCGGCCAGGCTCAAGACTCTCACTTACAGTTCAGTCCATGTCGTCGGCTATACTGACCGCATTGGTTCCAATGAATACAACGAGCGTCTCTCCCTGCGTCGTGCCGAAGCAGTCAGAAACCATCTGGTAATGCATGGCGTAGATGCCGGAAAAATTCGGATTGAAGGCAGAGGCAAGGCCGATCCAATAACCGGAGACAGATGTAAAGGCAGCAAGGCAACCAAGGCGCTGATCGCATGCCTGGCGCCTGATCGCCGCGTCATAGTCGAAGTGGACGGTACACGGGACACGAAGTAAACCCGATCTGCAGAATTACTAATGGTTCAAGCCCTGCCGCTGGTAGGGCTTTTTTTTGCCCGCAAATGATGCATCCCGAAGAGTGGATACATTGTGCTGGCAGCTCAGGAATAGTCCACAAGCATATAAAATAATATGCTATACAACAACGTGCTAAATTAATAAAATGATTTGGTTAGGCTTCCGTTCGCGTTTGCCTAGGCAACAGACAGTCCGACTTTAAATTGAAGTTTTTCTGAAAAGGAGCATCCGCATGAAAAACACATTGACCCAGAAACTCCTGTTTAGGGTAGTTGTTCTGCCGATATTTTTATCCGGGGCCGCCATGGCTCAAGTCACAAAACCGGAAGCCTACTTGGTGGATGACCGCGCTGTACCAGCCAGGAATTCCACCAATCTATGCTGGCACACCAGCGATTGGACGCCCGCCAAGGCGATTTATCAATGCGAGCCGGATCTGGTGATCAGGCCCGAGAAGGCGACCAAGGCGGCCGCAGCAGCCGCAGCAGCAGCCGCCGCAGCGGTGGCCAAAACCGCACCGGAGAAAGTGACCCTTTCCGCCGATACGCTGTTCGATTTTGACAAAGCCGTGTTGAAACCCGAAGGTATGCAGGCGCTGGATAATCTCATCAGCAAACTGACCGGGATCAAATACGATCTGATCGTTGCGATCGGTTACGCGGACCGCATCAGCACCGAGGAATACAACAAAGGACTGTCGGTACGTCGCGCCGAAGCAGTCAAGAGCTACCTGGTAACGCACAAAGGAATAGACCCCAGCAACATCTTCACGGATGGCAAAGGTGAAGCCAATCCCGTGACTGGAGATAGCTGCAAAGGCGACAGGAAAACCAAGGGACTGATCGATTGTCTGCAACCCGATCGCCGGGTCGAAATTGAAGTGGCCGGAACACGGGAAGCGAAGTAAATCTGATCCGGGCAAAGAAAAAACAGAGCCCTGCCGCCGTGCAGGGCTTTTTTTTGCTAAGCTGCTACGCTAAATGTCCCATCCCATAAAAATCGATACATTGCTGGCGGCCCGCTGGATCGTTCCGGTGGAACCCGCCGGAATGCTGTTACACGATCACGCCATCGCCATTGATCAAGGCACGATCCGGGCGATCCTGCCGCATGCCGAAGCGCAGGTACGCTTTGCTCCGGCTGAACACATCGTTCTCGACCAGCATGTGCTGATCCCCGGTCTGGTCAATCTGCATACCCATGCAGCCATGTCGCTGATGCGCGGACTGGCGGATGAATTGCCATTGATGGAGTGGCTCAACCAGCGTATCTGGCCGACCGAGGCCCGGCATGTGAATGCGGATTTCGTGCTGGATGGAACCCGGCTGGCCTGTGCCGAGATGCTGAAAGGCGGTATTACCTGTTTCAACGATATGTATTTTTTCCCGGAAGCGTCTGCCCAGGCGGCGCTGACTGCCGGGATGCGCGCCGCCATCGGCATGATCGTGATCAATTTCCCCACTGCTTATGCCAGCGACGCCGACGACTATCTGGCAAAGGGTCTGTCGCTGCGCGACCGCTACCAGCAGCACCCGCTGCTGTCGTTCTGTCTTGCGCCGCACGCGCCCTACAGCGTGAGTGACAAAACTTTTGCCAGCATCCTCACCTATGCCGAGCAGCTCGATCTGCCGATACACATCCACCTGCACGAAACCGCTGATGAAATCAAGAACAGCCTGGAAACCACCGGCTTGCGTCCGATCGAACACCTGCGCCAGCTCGGCCTGCTCGGTCCCAACCTGATCGCGGTACACATGGTACACCTCAGCGGTGAGGAGATCGGACTGCTGGCGCAACAGGGCTGCAGCGTGGTGCATTGCCCTTCTTCCAACCTGAAGCTCGCCAGCGGGTTTGCCCCCATTGCCGCACTGCTGAGCCAGGGCGTCAACGTCGGCCTCGGCAGCGACAGCGCCGCCAGCAACAACCGTCTCGACATATTCGAGGAGATGCGTTTGGCCGCGCTGCTCGCCAAGGCTCAAAGCGGCAGGGCGGACACGCTGCCGGCGCATCAGGCGCTGCAAATGGCGACGCTCAATGGCGCCAGAGCCTTGGGGCTGGGTGAGATCACCGGCTCCCTGCTCGCAGGCAAAGCAGCCGACATTACCGCCGTGGATTTCTCCAGCCTCGAACTCTCGCCCTGCTATGATCCTGTTTCGCACCTCGTTTATGCTGCCGGCCGCAACCATGTGAGCCATGTTTGGGTAAATGGTAAAATGCTGCTGCACGAGGGAAAACTCACCACTCTGGACGAACAGGAGTTGTTGCGCCGGACAGCGTACTGGCGGGAACAAATTGGAGTGATGCATGAAGAGTAAGGACATGAAAAAAAACAGCGTAAACGTTGATCCGCTGGAACTGGAGAAATTCAGCCAACTGGCACATCACTGGTGGGACCCCAACAGCGAGTTCAAGCCGCTGCATGAAATCAATCCGCTGCGGCTGGATTACATCGGGCAGCTTGCCGGCCTGGCAGGCAAAACCGTGCTTGATGTTGGCTGCGGCGGCGGCATCCTGTCGGAAAGCATGGCCGTGCGCGGCGCCAAAGTCACCGGCATCGATCTCGGCGACAAACCCCTCAAAGTGGCGAAACTGCATCTGCTGGAAACCGGCAACCAGGTGGAGTACCGCAAGATTGCGGTGGAGGATCTGGCCGAGGAACAACCCCATCATTATGATGCCGTCACCTGCATGGAAATGCTGGAACACGTGCCCGACCCGGAGAGCATCGTGCGCTCCTGCGCCAAACTGGTGAAACCCGGCGGCTGGGTTTTCTTCTCCACCCTCAACCGCAATCCGAAATCGTACCTGTACGCCGTGGTCGGCGCGGAATATATGTTGAATCTGCTGCCGCGCGGCACACACGATTACGCCAAATTCATCAAACCGTCCGAACTCGCACGCATGGCGCGCAATGCCGGACTGGATATCAAAGAGATCATCGGCATGGTATACAACCCCCTCACCAAAATCTACGCACTCGCGCCGGATTCGAGCGTGAACTACATCATGGTGTGCCGCGCCTGACCTGGATGCTTTATATCCCTCAATGATCAAAGCCGTCTTCTTCGACCTCGACGGCACCCTTGCTGACACCGCGCCCGATCTGGGCCATGCCCTCAACCGGCAGCGCAGCGCACGCGGACTGCCGGCCCTGCCGCTGGAACTCATCCGCACCGAAGCCTCGGCCGGCGCACGCGGACTGTTGGGACTGGGATTCAACATCAGCCCGGACGATCCCGGCTACCAGGCCATGCGCGACGAGTTTCTGGATTTTTACGCCGCACGCCTGTGCCACGACACCCATTTGTTTCCAGGCATAGCCGAACTGCTCGATCAGCTCGATGCACGCGCCCTGCCCTGGGGCATCGTCACCAACAAGCCCGCGCGCTTTACCGTACCGCTGATGCAATTGCTGGGCCTGAGCCAGCGCGCCGCCTGCATCATCAGCGGCGGCGACACCACCCACTCCAAACCGCACCCCGAACCGCTGCTGGCAGCGAGCAGCGCATTGGCTGTCGCGCCCGCCACATGCATCTATCTGGGCGACGACATGCGCGATGTGGAAGCCAGCCTGGCTGCGGGGATGGAACCGGTCATCGCCCGCTACGGCTACCTTGGCAATAGCCATCCGCCCGAATCCTGGGGCGCCAGGTACCTCATCGACCATCCGCAAGAGCTGCTTGCTTATCTTTAGGTCAGCGCTGATTAAAACCGTTCGCATTGAGCCCGTCGAAATGCTATCTATATAAATCAGCGTTTCCTTAGGTCAGCGATTCCTTGATTCTGTTAGAATCTAAGCGTTGGTGGTTGAACTTTCCGGTTCCGTCACCATCTTATGAATGCTACATAGAATGCCGGGGGCGACTTGGCTTCGACGTGGGTTACAAAGCAGCGCAGGGCATACCGAGGACCAGTCACCTCGTAAATACATCTGGAAAAGCAATAGTCGCAAACGACGAACGTTACGCTCTAGCCGCTTAAATCCGGC
>JAYSQR010000037.1:0-9369 GCA_043721435.1 Nitrosospira sp.
GGCGAATGTCGCGCAAAACCGTTTGAATCTCCGCCCACGGCATCGCCAGCTTGCGCGAGGCGACGCTGGCGAATTCATTCAACACCTGCACGCTGACCATCCCGCCCGCCGCCAGCAACCCCTCGGCACGGACTGCCTTTACGTCATCGCCGGAAAACAGATAGAGCAGAACATTGGTATCGAAAAAATCAGCTACGCGCATTCGCTTCCAGCCGGTCAAACCTGAAATCGGCGGGCAGCCTGCCGCGATAGGCGCGCAAACGTGCCAATACGTCTTCCGTTGCCGGAGACTTTCTCACATCGAAATGCCGCGCATCCGCCACCTCAATTTCGATGTCGTCGCCCTCCTTCAAATCCAGCGCCTCCACTACCGAAGCCGGCAAGCGCACCGCCAGACTGTTGCCCCATTTGGAAACCTGCATGATGTTGAGCCTCCGTAGATATACAAATTAATATTGTATATCACAAATAGCCCTGCTGCTCACCTTTCGCGCCGCATTGCAGCATGAGCGGCAATGTCAGGGTACCCAATCCGTTTCACAATGCCTGATTGAACGCGCGATGCAGCATGGACTGGAACAGATGCTCCACGCGCTGGCGGCTGGCGGCCTGCGTGGCTTGCAGTTCGCGGATTTCGCTGACCCGTTGGGCGAATTCTTGTTGCAGCGGCAGCGGGGGAAGATACATGTTGATTTTCACCATTCTCTTGAGTCCCAAGTCCCTGTTCGCAATTCCGTGCGTAAGTTCTTGGGACTGCTGATAGCAGAAGCTGCTGTTTAGCATGTTCTCCAGCCAAAACGGGTCAACCTTCTCGTGATTCGTTTTCAGTAGCGCGATGTGTACCCAGACTGCGACTTGAGTATCAAATGTCACGGCTGCGGCAATACCTGTCGTGCCACCTTTTGTGTAAAGCACATCTCCCTTCGCAGGCTTACACTTTTTCCATTGCAGAGTGGCTTCTTCGTTGCTCAGGAATTTTAGGTCTTCCCAAATCACTTGGCCTTGCTTGACGTGGCGCGTTGAAAGGAAAGGCACACCATTAGGCGAGTATTTCGGGCTGACGTGAGGACCATCTTGGGCGGCGAAAATAACATCCCCAAGCACAGCTTTTGGCCATTGACACGGGTTCGTAGCCGGATCACCGAACATTTCGTGGAACAGCGCAGGAATCAGGTCGGCAGCTCGGCGGTCAGCTTGGGCGCGCAGCTTGCGCAATTCGTCTGCTTCGTCCAGTAGCTTCACGACCCGCTCTTGCTCCGCCAGCGGCGGCAAGGGGATGGGGATGGAGCAAAGGTCACGGAACTTGAGTTGAAAACGAACAGCCCCTTCGCAGCGGTGCCGGATTTGATGTAGTCCTGCGTCTGATTTCAGAAAGTGAAGCAAGTAATGCGGAAGAAGCCCGCGCTCGGTTCGGACGATGACATACATCGGACTGACTGCGCCGCCATTTTTGTCCTCACATAGCGCAATCGACCCAACATTGATGCGCGATGGATTATAGGCGAGGTCGCGAAACTCAACTCGCTTGTAGTTACCGGTGTCCGCGCTGAACACCTGTTTGTCGAACAAGTCGAGTGAACGAACAAAACCTCGCTCATTCGTCACCGAGTAAATTGTGGTCGTGTCTCCGCGCAGCCGTTCGGTTCGCTCCTCAATGAATTCGCCCAGCGGCCTCGTTGGCCAGCGTTTCATTTCTTACCGAGTTGCGCGAGCAACGCATTACCACGCCGGATGATTTCGTTTTCCAGCTTGAGCACATCCCCCAGAATTTCCACTGGAGTATCGTGGTTCGCGATTTCTGTCGTCACCATCTTGTAGCGCCCTGCGGCGAGGCTCCAGTCGTTTTCGCGAATCTTCTCAATGGTCACGCGGTAGCTGTTCAAACCTTCCTCGCGCATCGGCCATTTGGCGAGCGCATCAGGAATGTCGTTGGCGACGATAGGGGTGCGTTTGTCGTCGAGGCTATAGCCATCGGCGGTGAGGTCGTAGAACCAGATGCTCTGTGTTGCGCATCTCTCGCCCTCACCCCGCGTTACAGGGCGCGAAGGTTTTTCAAAAATCAACGCGGCAGTCGCCACCGCCCGCATACGGCTTGAACACCCCGCTAGGCAGGCTGATGACGGCTTGCAGATCGCATTCTGTGAGCAGCAGTTCGCGCAGTTTGGTGGCGGCATTATTCGAGCCAAACAGTACACCGTTGGGCACGATGACCCCGGCGCGCCCGCCGGGCGCCAGGTGGTCGATGAACCATTTGAGAAACAGCAGTTCGGTGGCGCGGGTGTTGAGCTGGTAGTTGAGGTCGGCGAGGATGCTCTCGTCCTGCACCTTCCCTGCGAACGGCGGGTTGGCGAGAATGCAATCGAATAGCTTGCCGGGATACGTGCCGCCGAAACCGGTGGTGAGCGGGTTGAGCATTGAGACCTGCGCCTTTTCCAACTGGTGCAGGTAGAGGTTGAGGATGGCGATCTTCACCATGTTGGCGTCGTTATCGAAACCGGTGAATGCCTGTTCTTCGAGGAACTTCCATTGTGCGGGCTTGAGCAGCGCGCCGTCGCAAATGCCGCGCTTGAGATCGGCAGGCTTGGTCTTCTGCCGCAGGATATATTCGAAGGCGGAGATCAGGAAGCCTGCCGTGCCGCACGCGGGATCGGCGATGCGCTGGTTCGACTGCGGGTTCACCAGCGCGACGATCAGGTCGATGATGTGGCGCGGGGTGCGGAACTGGCCGTTGGTGCCGGAGGCGGCAAGTTTGCTGAGCAGGTACTCATACATGTCGCCCTTGAAGTCGTGGCCGTCGTGCGCAGCCAGATCCAATTCGTTTATGCCTTGAATGACGGCGCGCAATGTGGGGCGGTCGTAAATCTTCAGCGTGGCGCGGCTAAATAATGTGCGCCCGGTTTCGGACAAGCCGGGCAGTTCGTGCAGGTGCTCGATGGCATCGCGCACCGCGTTGAACAGGCTGTCGCCGGTGAGCGTGACGAAATTGCCCCAGGCAAAGCGCGCCCACTTGCCGGAGAAGATGCGCGGGTATTTTTTGTCGAGACTGGCGAGGGTTTCGTCCTTTTCGGTGAGCAGGCGCAGGAACAGCAGGTAGGAACATTGCTCGATGGAATCCATCGGGTTGTTCACCCCGCCCGCCCACAGGATGTTCATCAGTTGATCCACCTTCTGGCGCAGGCCAGAGGAAAAGAAGTTGGAGCCGATGGGTTTGGTTTCAGTGGGCATGTTGATTGGTCGTTACATGATTCATTGCAGATGCCTTATAGCAGCCGTCATTCCCGCGCAGGCGGGAATCCAGTTGACTGAAAAATCCGCGTGAAGCGGGACAGACCGCGGGTTTTGTCCGCTGCATGGGTTGTTTGTTCTTGCTGGATTCCCGCCTGCGCGGGAATGACGAAGCCTTGGATATTCCATAACTCAATGCGCAACAAGCATGGATTGCTGCACCAGCGTGGACTGGCGCAGCGCGTCAAACACGGCATCGCGCTGGTCGAAGCGTGTCAGCGCATCCAGCCCGCCCAAGGTGCGAAACTGGTTTGCGGTGAATAGCGTGATGTCATTCGCCATGAAGCGGCGCAACGCGGAGGTATCTTCGGCGAGCAACTGCGTGGTGGCGTCGAGCCATTTCTGTTCGTTGTAGCGCAGATTGAAACGCGCAGCGATGGAATCCACGGTGTCGGCGACAATGGCGTCGCGCGTCGGCAGCGGCTTCTTGCCTACTGCACCATACACGAATGCTGGCGTAGTGGCCGGGACACCGTAGGAGATGACCAGCTTGTCCGGTGAGTAATACATCTTCGGGCGGTGGAAAAAACGCTTGTTGACGATGGTCTCGATGGCGTCGTCATCCTCGGCTTCGATGGCGGCCTGGAGTTCCGGTGTGTTCTCGACGAATTCCTTGATGTCGCGCTCGTAGCCGCCGCGAAAGGTCATCACGTCCACCTTTTCGCCATCCGGCCCGATGATGCGTATTTCCTCGCTGACCAGCGTATCCACGCCTTCCCACACCGGAATGGTTTTATCTCCGGTGCCCGCACCACCGCCCGGCTCCTCGGCTGTAAGCGGTGGGGTGCCGGTGCCGGTTTCGAAGCGCGCGGGTTTCGCGGTGCTCTTCCTGTCCTCCGGCACTTTGAGCGGCGCAGCGTAGTCGTATTTTTCTTCGAAGTATTCCGCGACGGCGCAGAAATCGAGCAGGAAGAAATGCTTCTTTTCGTATTCGGTGTTGCCGATCCTGAAGGTGTACAGGCGCGTGCCGCGTCCTTTGATCTGGATGTATTCGGTGGGCGAGAAGATCGGGCGCATCAGGCCGATGTTGAGCGCGTCGCGGCAGTTGTAGCCGGTGGAGAGCATGTCCACCGAGATGGCAATGCGCTCGCCGCGCTTGCCGTCACGGAATTCCTTGGCGATGGACGAAGCATCCGGTATGCGGCTGGTGATGGTGACGGCAATACCGGACTGGAGTTCGTTGAAGATTTTAGTGAGCGTGGTGGCATGGGTCTGGTTCACGGCGAAGACGATGGATTTGCCGATTTTTCCCGCCGGGTCTTTTTGCGCTTCTTTCAGGAAAGCTTCGCACATGACGCGGTTGCGCGCGGGGGTGAAAACCTTGCGTTCCAGATCCTTGATCTTGAAATTTTCTTCCTGCTCGTTGACGGTGACTGCCCAACCGGATTCTTCCAGTGCTTTGGTGGTGATGTCGGAACGCAGGTCGAAGATTTTCGGCAGGCACAGGAATGGGCCTTCCGGGTCTTTCACCGCGTCGATGATGTCGTAGCGGTAGGTCGGGAAACCGGGCTTGCAGCCGAAATAGTTGTAGGTGTCGCGCAGCAAACGCGCTTCCAGCGATTTCGGATTTTCCTGCTGCAACTGCTCGACGTTGATGTTTTTCAGGTAGGCCTTGGGCGTAGCGGTGAGGCCGACGCGCGTGGCCTGAAAGAATTGCACGACTTCGCGGCCATCGCCGTAAATGGAGCGGTGCGCTTCGTCGTTGACCACGAGGTCGAAATAGAACGGGGTGAATTCCTCGCGGTAGCGGCGATCCATCATCAGCGATTGCAGCGTCGCTACCACCACGCAGGAGCCAAGCAGTTCGCCCGGTCTGCGCCGCGCGGTCTTGTACAGAACAGGCTTGTATTCGGCGAGAACGGTGTTGAAGTCTTCGAGCGTTTGCTTGGCGAGCTCGATGCGGTCAACAATGAACAGCACGCGTTCGGCGTTGCGCGTTTGCAGGAAGCGGCGGATCAGCGCGGCGCACAGCAGCGTCTTGCCCGTACCGGTGGCCATTTCGAGCAGGAATTTGCGCTGATTATTTTCATCGAATTGCCGCGAAACGGTGTCCAGCGCATTGATCTGGTAGCGGCGTACACTCAAGTCCGGCTTGAATGCTTTCAGATAATCCCGAGTGATGTGCTCGCTCATCAAGGGGCGCGGCGGTTGCAGGTTCTTGAGCCGCAGGCGCTCCAGGTCTTCGCGCGACGGCAGGCGTTCGATGCGGTAAGCATCGCGCTGGTCGGCGCGCTCGTAATTCCAGAACCAGTGCTCGCGGCCATTGGACAGGATGATGAACGGAGCCGTCAGATTCTCCGCATAACCGCGCGCCTGTTCCTTGGCATCGTAGGGGTCGATGTCTTCGCGCTTGGCTTCGAGCACGCACAGCACGGCGCCCCGTTTGTCTTTTAACAAGTAATCTGCACGGCCGTTGCCGGTGTTTAACTCGAATTGAACCTGTTGCGAGTCGAGCAGATTCCAGCCGCTCGTTTCGAGTGCTTTGTCGATCAGGATGCGTGAGAAAGCTTCGTTGCTCATCGGGGGCTTTTCCTATCGCGTGGATTCTTCACCAGCCGCTGTTATCGCCGGACGATTGGTGTTTATACGCCTTGTTTTAAACTCGCCTCGATAAAATCATCCAGCCCGCCATCGAGCACGCCCTGGGTATTGCCGATCTCAACGCCAGTGCGCAAATCCTTGATGCGCGACTGATCCAGTACGTAGGAACGGATCTGGTGCCCCCAGCCGATGTCGGTCTTGGAATCTTCCATCGCCTGCTTTTCGTCGTTGCGTTTGCGCAATTCTGCTTCGTACAGGCGCGATTTCAGCATGGCCATGGCTTCCGCGCGATTGCGGTGCTGCGAACGATCATTCTGACATTGCACCACAATGCCGGTGGGATTGTGGGTGATGCGGATCGCTGAATCGGTTTTGTTGATGTGCTGTCCGCCCGCACCGGAAGCGCGGAACGTGTCGATGCGCAAGTCCGCAGGGTTGATGTCTACTTCGATGGTTTCATCCACTTCAGGGTAAACAAACACACTGGCGAACGAGGTATGGCGACGATTGCCTGAGTCGAATGGGGATTTGCGCACCAATCGGTGCACGCCGCTTTCAGTCCGCAAATAGCCGTAGGCGTAATCGCCGGAGATCTTGAGGCTGGCGCTCTTGATGCCCGCGACCTCACCGGATGATTCTTCCAGCACTTCCACTTTGTAGCCACGGCGTTCGCAATAGCGCAGGTACATGCGTTCCAGCATGGCCGCCCAGTCCTGCGCTTCGGTACCGCCAGAGCCAGACTGGATATCGACAAAACAGTTATTGGGGTCCATCGGGTGGGCGAACATGCGGCGGAATTCCATGTCCGCCACAGTCTTTTCCAGTTGCGCGACATCGGCGCCGATACTCTCCAGCGTGGCATCGTCATTCTCTTCTTTCGCCATCAGAAACAGATCGCGGGCATCATGCAATTGCCGCCCGACTGTTTCCAGAGTGTTGACGACACCCTCCAGCATTTTCTTCTCCCGCCCCAATTCCTGGGCGCGTTTGCTGTCACCCCAGATGGCGGGGTCTTCCGCCTGCCGGTTGAGTTCGCTTAGACGCGTTTGCTTGGCGTCGAAGTCAAAGATACCTCCGCAATTCTGTCGCCCGGTTATCGAGAGAAGTGAGTTGATTGGCGATGGCGTTGAGTTGTTCCGCTTCCATGGAGTCTGGCCCGAAAATGCGACAAAAAGAAAATTATACAGCAAGCTCAGGGAAGCGCTGAGAATCCGGGAAAGTATCCTGATGCCTGTGGCTTGTCGGGAAGAGTATTGTTTTTTTCGTTACAATCACGCCATGGCAAAATTCTTTGCATTGATTCCTGCAGCGGGTTCCGGTTCGCGCATGGGCAACGAGCTGCCCAAGCAGTATTTGCCGTTGGCCGGCAGGCCGATGATTTATCATGCCTTGCGCACGCTATGTGATTCACCCCGCATTGCTAGCGTGTTTGTGGTGCTTGTGCCTGGCGATAGTGAGTGGTCACGCTATGATTGGTCGGAGTTTTCCGGCAAGCTGGTGGTATTCGATTGCGGTGGTACCGCTCGTGCCGAGAGCATACTCAATGGCCTTAAAGCAGCGCCGGGGGCATCGTCCATTGGCGCCGACGATTGGGTGCTGGTACACGATGCGGCGCGGCCCTGTCTAAGTGCAGCGCAGCTCGACAAGTTGATCGATGAACTGGCTGACGATGCGGTGGGCGGATTGCTCGCGGTGCCGGTGGCTGATACCTTGAAGCGTAGCGATGCCAGCAGCCGGGTTGAGCGTACCGAATCCAGAGAGGGTCTGTGGCAGGCGCAGACGCCGCAGATGTTTCGCTACCAGCTGCTGGTGGACGCTCTGAGCAGAGTGGGTGGGGCGGCCATGACCGATGATGCCGGTGCAGTTGAGGCTCTGGGTCTGCATCCCAGATTGGTGCTGAGCGATGCGCGTAATCTGAAAGTTACCTATCCCCAAGACCTGGCTTTGGCGGAATTGATTTTACGAGAGAGGAAACCACAGTGAGCAGAATCAGGATTGGGCAGGGCTTTGATGTGCATCAACTGGCTGAAGGTCGCAAGCTGATCATCGGGGGTGTCACCATTCCGCATGAGAAAGGCTTGCTGGGGCACTCCGATGCCGACGTGCTGTTGCATGCGGTATGCGATGCATTGCTGGGTGCAGCCGCGCTGGGAGACATTGGCCAGCATTTTTCGGATGCCGACCCGCGCTACAAGAATATCGACAGCCGCGTACTGCTGCGCGAAGTTTATCGCTTGTTGGAAAAAAACGGCTACGAGGTGGGCAATATCGATGCGACCATCATAGTCCAGGCGCCGAAAATGGCACCGCATATTCCCGCCATGATTGCCAACATCGCGCAGGATCTGCAGATGCCGGCCGCAGATGTCAACGTCAAGGCCAAGACTGCCGAGCATCTTGGTCCGGTTGGCCGGGGTGAGGGCATAGAGGCGGAGGTGGTATGCCTGATTACCACAACAGATGATGCAGGCAACTGAAACAAATACTGCTGTCCGGGAAGAAACCGTCCGGGTTTTCTTTGCAATCTGGCCGGACGCTGCGGCGCAAAAGCAGTTGGCCGAACTGGCAGAACAACTGGAAGCTGTCTGTGACGGGCGCAAAGTCAGGGCAGAAAACATTCATCTGACGCTGGTGTTTCTGGGGGAAGTAAGCGTCAATCGGCTGGACGCGTTATGTCAGGTAGCCAATGAGGTTCGGGGCGCCGGTGTGCAAACTTTCGATTTCGCCATCGAGGAAATCCACTACTGGAAGCATAATCGTATCGCCTATGCGGGAACGGCCAAGGTTCCTCAGGGGCTTCTGGATCTGGTGAGTGCTTTACAGAATGCTTTGTCCGCTGCCGGGTTTTTGTTCGATCAACAGGCTTCTTATGTACCGCATATAACGCTGGTAAGAAAGGCCAGATGTCCTGCCTTGCCTGAATTGGCGCAGCCAGTGGTCTGGCCGGTGCGTGAATGGGTGCTGGTGAAATCGGGACAGGCCAACGGCAGATCGGGTTATACCCCTATCGGTCGCTGGCCCTTGGCAGGTTAGAGATAGATACAGCTTTCTAGATGCCGCGTCAGTTCTTTTTCGTTGACCTTGGTGTAGTCCTTTTCGAGACTGTCGCTTACCAGGGCGCGCACATGGTTTCCCAGGCGGCTGTTGATGAGTCCCATGAAAGGGGCTGATACCACCAGAATCAGGCGCTGGTAGCTATTGGCAGTACGTCCTTGCTCGAGTTCCCGTGCGAGTTGGAGGGCAAAATTCTGAGCTTCGTTTTGTTTCGGGTCGACGGCGGGTACGTAGGAGCCGTGGCCGTTGCCGTGGCTTTTGTTGTGTCCGGGGCGGTCTGAGACCAGATCGTGTCCTTTTTCCCTGCTGGCAGCGTGTTCGAATTCCTTAAGTTTCTGTAAGCCCTTCTTGGGCCCGTAATTTGCATACAGAGATGCTGCACTTGCATTGGCGACTAGTATAACAACCCATTAATTACGAAACATAATGCCTAGCCATTTTTGTATCTGCATCCTGCCGAGTGAACGCCCACTCAATGCCACGTTGCTC
>JAYSQR010000038.1:0-72433 GCA_043721435.1 Nitrosospira sp.
TACCCGCTGATTTCGCTAACCAGTTTTATGCCAACAGACAACAATCTGCGGCATAATCTAGATGACTTGCCCGTCCACTAAATCGGACTCCGCTCAGACGTTGAGCGGGGAGCGTCAACTCGGCTTGACGCGCTTTCATCCTTTGTTCGAAGGGCTGAGCGTGGGAAATTTCATGGCCCACCCGGCTATAAGCAAGACTTTAATGCTGGGGATCGCGTTGTCTTTGATTGGCGCCACGGTAACAGGAATTATCCTGGATCAAAGTAAGACTCCTGAAATCACGGCCGGTGCTGACGAAATAATAGCACCGGCCTATGCTGATGGGAACGATAAAAAGTATGCGAAGCGGAAGCATAAGCGGGAGCGCGAGGATGAACAGGATAGCTTTGTCGAGGAGGTACATGAAGCTTTGTCCAATCTGATGATATTTTTCGTTGCCATGCATATCACCTATATCATCCTGTTCAGGCGGCCGCTGGCGAAGTTCATGCTGTTCATTTCAAAAGATCGACCAGCCAAAACCAAGTAAACCATAACTGGAGCTAGCTCCATTTAGTAGCGGGCTTGATTATAAGACGAGGGTTTCATTGATGGGTGATGTTAAGTGATAGTCTCTTGTTGCTTTTAAATGGTGGGCAATCCGACAGCTTGTACCCGACTACGATGCCTCTAAACCAAGCCCTTGGAGAAACCAAGATAACCCGGTTGTACACATGAACGGCTTGCTGTTACGCAGGATCTCCAGATGCTGTACGGGCCCAGTTGGTCGAGTATCTCGTCAAGGGCGTGGCCATTCCGGTCATGCTCGAGATCGTAGGGATTCCTGCTCACCAGAATAATGGATTGGTTCAACGGCAGTTGCGACGGAAGCCATATTGATATTGGCGCGCCATAAAACAATGTGTTAAATCGCAAATAGCCTACCCCCTTTTCTTTCGATGAGGATTTTTTGGACTTTTCCCACCAACCTGTTCCCATCGAATTATGAGGAGGTTCCGATCAAGTTCAGGATACGGTATTCTGAGAGGCCAGGAAAGAAAGTATCCAGTAAATCAGGGGCGATTCACTTGCCCTCACTGGACTTCCCGGCACCGGCCTCTTTGAGAAGTTGCATCGTCCCCTGATGACCATTCTGCGATGCCATCATCAGTGCCGTGACGCCATCCACCGACCGAGCATTCACATCCGCTCCGGCCGCGAGCAGCACCGGCACCACATCCTCCCGGGCATCTTTCGACGCCATCATCAGCGCGGTGATACCCTCACTCGTCTTGGCATTCACATCGGCCCTGGCGGCAAGTAGCACATATACTACCTCCTGCCGGCCATCCTGCGCCGCTGCCATCAACGCGGTGATACCACCACCCGTGCTGGCGTTCACATCAGCCTGGGCTTCAAGCAACTCATGCACCACCAACTGGTGACCTTCTTTCGCCGCCACCAACAGCGCGGTGACACCTTCGCTCATCCTGGCGTTCACATTCGCGTTAGCGGCAAGCAGCGCCTGTACCACTTTCGGGTTGCCTTTCTCCGACGCGATGAGCAATGCTGTTAAACCTTCTTTTGTTCGGGCATTGACATTGGCCTTGGCCGCGAGCAGTTCATGCACCACCATCTGGTGACCTTTTAGCGCCGCTGCCATCAACGCGGTGATGCCATCGCCTGTGCTGGCATTCACATCGGCCCTGGCGGCGAGCAGCATCTGTACTATTTGCGGGTAGCCATTTCCCGAGGCTATGAGCAAAGCTGTCATGCCATCGTTTGCTTTGGCATTCACATCGACCTTGGCGGCGAGCAGTGCTTGTACCACTTCCGTGCGACCCATCTCCGTGGCTATCAGCAGTGCTGTCAAGCCATCTTCTGTCCGGGCATTCACATTAGCGCCGGCAGCGAGCAGCATCTGTACCACTATCAGGTGTCCATTCTGTGATGCCATGAGTAACGCCGTGTCTCCATTATTCCTCTTGGCGTTCACATCGGCCTTGGCGGCGAGCAGTTCCTGCACCACCAGTTGGTCGCCTTTCTCCGACGCGATGATCAGTGCTGTTAAACCATCATTTTTCTTGGCATTCACATCGGCCCCGGCTCTGAGCAGATCATGCACCATCATCCGGTAACCTTCCTGTGCCGCCGCCATCAATGCGGTGGCGCCATCGTCTGTGCTGGCATTCACATCGGCCTTGGCGGCGAGCAGTGTCTGTACCATTTGTGGGTGGCCATTTCCCGACGCTATGAGCAAAGCTGTCATGCCATCATTTGTTTTGGCATTCACATCGGCCTTGGCAGCGAGCAGAGAGTGCACCACTTGCCGGTTGCCAATTGCCGCCGCCGCCATCAACGCCGTGCCACCATTGCTCATTCTGGCATTCACATCAACCCCGGCGGCGAGCAGTGTCTGTACCACCGTATGATGGCCTGTGGTCGATGCTGCCATCAATGCGGTAACGCCACCGTCTTCCCTTGTGGCATTTACATCGACCTTGGTGCTGAGCAGTACTTTGACACGAGAAAGATCACCTCTTCTAGATGCGGTAACCAATTCGCTGTCGGCCAATGCGCTGGCAGAAGCGCAGCACAAGGCCAGCAGCCCGCAAAAAATATGCACTCTCCGTGATGTCAACACGCTGCGCTCTTTTTCATGAATCATGTCTCTTAAATGGGGGGCGCTTACGTATCCCGGGAGTTACTGAGTAGCAATCTGAATTTACTAAACATATAAATTTAATTCCTGATGGGGGCATGTAAGTATCTCAAGCGTTGGGGAACCCCAAATACCCCTGTGCGACCCGGTAGTACACGTGCCGGAACAGCTTGCCGTCACGCATAATCTCCTTGTGCTGGACTGGGCCGAGTTGGAAGAGTATTTTGTCAAGGGCGATGCCATTTCGGTCATGCTCAAGATCGTAGGGATTCCTGCCCACCAGAATAATGGGTTGGTTCAATGGCAGTTGCGACGGAAACCATAAACCGTACATCACCCCCTCGTCGCCAAACATGTTTTGCGAGCGAATGTTGGAGCTCCCTCCATCACGATCATAGAAGGCCAAGGAACTGGCGACCGAGAACTTGTCCATACCGATGGTAATGGGTTCCTGACCAGTGCTTTCCCGTACATCATTTTCGACTTGTTCAATTACCTTTGAGGCATCGCGCCAAAAATAATTTTCCGCGAGGACAGTCGCATAGGGTGCTCCAGGCAGGCCGAGCACCAGATAATGTAATGACACTGCATATAGCAGCACGGTTACCGCAATCGTCGGTTTCCAGACTGCTTGCAAGCGTGCCAAAACAGGATGTTGCCCTTTGCTCCATACCATCAACCACGCCATGGTCGGCAATGCCGCGAGCCACACCGGCCCGTTCCAGAATAAGTGGGCAGACATGGAATGCGACAGGCTGTAGCCCAGGAATACCGTTAGCGGAACACCGGTGAATACCCACATGAACAAGCAGTTGTGATCAGCGAGTGCGGGACCTGCGATCTTGCTACAGATACGCGGCAGAAAGATCAGTAACGCCGCAAACAATCCGGTCGGAGTCAGCATGACCAGCATCTGCATGAGCAGTACATGCACCGAGAATTCATAACTTGTTCCTATCCGCCGTGCGCTCTGGAACAGAAACGATGCCCAGTGATGTTCATTGTTCCAGATGATGACTGGCGAAAACAGCAGCAGTGCCAGTGCTGCCGCGAGATACGGATGCGGACGACGCAGCCAGCGGCGTGCGGTCGGATCCAGGATCACAAACAGCAAAGCTGCAACACCCAAGAGGCCCAGCGTGTACTTGGACAGCATGCCCAAGCCGAATGCGATGCCTACACCTAGCCAGGCTGAGCTGCGACCCGCCACCAACGCCCGTTCCAGGTAGTACAACGTGGCCGCCCAGGCAGCGATCAGCGGCGCATCCGGTGTCATCAACGTGCTAGAGGCGAAGCCTACCGGCAGCACGGCCAACAGCAGCACGGTGCGCATGCCAGTTGATTTGTCGTACTGATTGCGCGCCAGCGCATACAGATAGCCCATCGCGACCAAGCCACAGAGGAAGGCACCGATTCGCACCCCGAACTCGTTGTTGCCCATGACGGCGGTACCCAGCCAGATCAGCCATGCAACCATCGGCGGATGATCCAGGAAGCTCAAATCCATGTGCTGGGTGTAATTCCAGTAATACGCCTCATGGGGGTGCAGTTGCGCTTGGCCAAGATAGATCAGATGCAGCAGCAGGATGAATGCCACCACCCCGACCGAAGCCACACGCCAGCGCACATCCAGTGATGGCGCATTCTGCTGGGCAGGAAATACGTAAAAGGCGGATCCCAGATAATTGATCACGGTCGCTACCGCGATTGCCGGAAAGATTGCCAGTGCGACTGGTATCTGCCAGACATCGATCAGCAAGGCCAGTACCCCGCCGCGCATTAACAACGCAAATATGCCAACCGTTAGAAAACGGCCGAATTGATCCCACTTTAGATGGCCGGAATGATGTGGCCGGAATGACCATTTGGAATTGAGCACGTAGTTCACCGTAGCAGCCACGGTGAAACTGCTGACATGCGCCAGCGCGAGTCCTGCCTCGCGGCTCATCAGCCATTGGAACAGCAGCGCATCAACCACCACGCCGAATAACCCGACCGCCGCAAAGCGGCTGGCCGTACCGACAGAGACCGTGCCTCCGGCCAATATCATTAGCCGTTGCAGATAAGTCCACTGATGGGCAAAGGACAGCTTTGAGGTGCCCTGTGTCCGATCACGGAAGCAGATGGGTACTTCCACCACCTTGAGTGTGCCCTGACCGGCCATGATCAGTTCGAGCAGAATCTTGTACCCGCGCGCATTTTCGGCAATGGTTGCCGCCAGATCCCGGCGGAAGGCGAAAAATCCGGAAGTGGCATCATTCACATCGCAGATGGGACGTGCGAGCCAGCCACCGATGCGCGACAGCCACTGGCGATGCAGCGGCCAGCCCTCGGTGCTTCCGCCTGGCACGTAACGACTGCCAACAGCCACGTCATGACTGCCATCCAGTACCGGTACCACCAATGCGGGTAATCGCTCGGGCGGATGACTCAGATCCGCGTCCATCACCACGATGACATCGCCATGCGCCACCGCTACCCCGGCCAGGATTGATGCCGTCAGATCCGGCTTCTCCCGGCGCTCAATCAGCCGCACACTGGCCCGTCCTTCCCAGGCGCGAACCTTGTCGGGCGTGCCGTCGCTTGAGCCATCATCGACAAAAATGACTTCAAAGCTATCCGGCGGCAGGTCGAGCGCAAACAGGCGAGTCAACAGCGGATCGATATTGTCTGTTTCGTTGAGCGTGGGAACTACTACAGAAAAATTTAATTTAATTTTGGTTTGCTCCGGTTTTCATCCGATAAGTTAGAACGCCAGCCACCCGCTCAAATAGAGCGTATCGTTGCCAACCGCATTGCGACCCAAACCATCGTAATTGCGGATACCGCCATTGAATTGGAAATAGTGGACGTATTGCACTGCGAGTCGCAGATTCATTAGCGAGCTTAAAGTGGTGGCAGCCTTGCCAAAAGGAGCAAAACTCAACTCGGCAGTAAAAGCTTGATTGTTCGGCTTGCCTGACTGGCTGCCGCTGATGGGATCGGTAGAGAAATATATGACGTTATCTGCTGTCCCCGAAGTCTGGTTATAAAATAAATTAAGACTATAGTTCTGCTGGAAGGTATACGCAGTCCTGATGCGGATGCTATCCAGACTGCTCTTCAGTTTTTCTGCCGATGGATCCGATAATAACGCCACACTGGCGTTCATGTCCCGGTTCTCGCGAATGTAAGTGGCATTGACCTCAAAGATATGCCTGGGGTTCGCTAGATACTGGTAGGTGGCATCAAACCCGAAATCGGTATACTGGTCCGTACCGAAGCCTTGCATTCGCTGCGGGTTGACATTTGCTCTCATGCCAAAAGAGCCGACCGCACCATAGTGCCCCTGATGGTTGTGCTGCAGCGCAACACGCCAGTAAGGCGCGCCGCCATCAATTCTATTTTGCCCAGGGTCGAACGTATTCACAGTTTGCTGCACATTCCTGGCAAGACTGGTGTAGCCACCGGCTTCCACATACAACAGGTTTTTCCACATAGTGTACGCCGTCATGCCGCCAACCTGGCCACCCAGTGACTCGATTAGCGTTGCTGCGGCCGGGGTTGGTGCCACGTTTGACGAAGCTGCGGGCAAACTCCACGCAGGGGTGGTATTCCATAAATCTGAAACAGTAGGGGAGTTATTCGCCGATATGCCGTAAACAAATTGCTGGCTGCCTAGGCTTGCATGATCCGCATAGCGGATATCGGTGTTATCGAGAATCAGATTCTGTTTTCCCACACCATCAAAAGTCGTTTGCACGAAAGCACCCACCTTGGAAGTGACCCGGCCGGCATAAAAAATGGAGGCTTGATCCATGGCTGCATTATTGTTGGAACCAAAGTACTCAGGAGGAGCGTCACCCTGGCCTCTCTGGGTATGGGTGAGCGATCCTTGCACCATGGCGCTGAGCGGAACAAACTTTGCCTTCTTGTCGGCCGCCATGGTGTAACCAGTTAGTTTAAAATTTCTGCCGACAGGGGTAAGACCGGGCCCAAAGGCTTGGACATGGCAGGCAGTGCACGGCATGCCGGTCTGACGCGTAAAACTGGGCATGGCGCTGAGTTCTACAGTGGACCCCTCCGTCAAGAAGATCGGTTCCTTAAGTGAATTAGAAATACTTGGATGCTTTTTCTCTCGCATCCCGCTATCTTTATATACTCATCCCAATAGCGCGGGTCCCTATATCGCCTCTTTCTATTGAAAAAATGTCAAACATATCGTCATATATGACTGGGAATAATTTCTAATTGTATAGAAGTCACAGAGCTCATATTGGTTTGATTGCCTTTCGTCACCCTTTATTTTTACTAAGAACCTGCATAATCAGCAACGTGTATTCTCGGAAAGCATCAATCAGCTTTTGTTTTGGGTGGATATATACCTCCCGAGAAGTTTTGGCCCCCTTGGTAATTTTAGATAAATCAACCCATCCCTCCGATTCAAGCCATTGTAGGTAGTCATATACCCTGCGCGACGAGAAATGCTCTGAATGAATGACGCTCTGTAGCTGTACATCTTTCGTGCCACACTTGCTTAATTGCATGATCTCCAGGAAAACCTCGTAGCTCAGTGTTGATTTGCCCCGCATGGGAAATGTTGGCTCGTGCACATGAATTTTCATCATTGACTCTGCCACCGAGAGCATTAGAGGATATAGCTTCGAATGAGGTGAATTGAGATCGGCTGTTGATTGCTGAAGTTTTGATTTTTGTAATGTCAGGGGAAATCGTTTCAACGGTTCGGTTGGCGGAATTGATCCGAGCTTTTCAAAGATACTAATCACAGCACTGGGTTGAGTTGCCTGATGGTCATTGAATACAGGTATGGTGTCTACTCGAACCCAAACGTATTTTTTTGGGGAGATTCTAACTCCAACGACGACGCCAAAAACGGGCCTCCCGCTACGAAGTGCGACGACTGATGGGCGAATCTCGCTAGAGAGGGGCGTGCCATCCGGTTGTATTATTCCCCAATGCGAGTCAGATGATTTACTTTCTAGTATCTGACTCTTCGAACGTCCAAGAATCTCTGAAGCCAAGCTGTCGCACGCATAAATTTTTCCATCTGCAGTCTGCAGCACCACACCTTTATTTAAATTCTCTTCACTTGTCATAGATGTGCGATCAGGTATGTATCATAAATACAAGCTCAGTAGAAACGCTTTTTGAAGGTTAAGGCCGGAAAAAAAGGGGTAACTCCGCTTGGTTGGGATAAAAGATTGACGTTTCCCTGTACTACCCGTTGACAGCATTGTTAAACCGCATGGCGGATTTTGCGATTGCATTTGATCGAACGGCTGGGATATTCAGCGAGCTTTGTAGCCGCGAGCTTTTGTAAGGCTCCACGAGAACTCGCGGGTGCCGTCGGATATGAGTGCCACTGAAAGCGCGCCCTTGGTGAGCGGCTGCACGGTCACATCGATGTTGTATTCCCTCGTGATCAGAGACGATCCGGCAGGTATCGGAGCGAGAAGAAGAGTGACTTGCGTGACGGTGTAATCACTGTTGCCGTTGTAGATACTGCCGCTGAATATGCCGTAGCCAAAACCACCGTCGGTGTCGAGCTTGCCCAGCGCCTCGGACGGCAGATTTTCGTCTTTTGGTACTTTCCCCAGGAATTTTTTGCGGCAGGAGCCTGCGCCTTCGCGGGCAGCCAGGTCGCCGACTGCCTTGTTGGTTGCCGCCAGCACGCATTGGTCATAATTGACCGGATCAGGCTGGCTGGCGACGGACAAGGCCGGTGAGAGCAGGAGCGCCGTAGCGAACAAAATCAGGGGCACCGAGGTTGCTTTGCGTCCCGCCCCCATGCTTTTAGAAATTGAGGAATAAATTAGCCGACAGAATATGATCCATCAGGTTGTGCGAATTGTTTATTCTGTTGAGCGTCTGGTTCATGTAGCCGATCTCGGCTCGGGCGTTTTTGTTGACGGTGTAAGCCACTCCGGCAAATGCCCGGTTCTGATCGAAACCGCTACGCGGCCCCCAGTCAGCCGGATTGAGATGGACAAATATTTCGTTGGCCAGTACCAAGCCAAAGGCTGGCGCTTGCGGGAGCGGTATCAACACCCTGGCCAATTGCCGGAAACGATAAGCGGTATCCTGCCCCTTCCAATTGTCTACCCAGCGTTCTTCGATGCGGCTACGCAGGGCGACTGTCGGATTGAAAGGACCTATTTTGTATCGATCGGTCCATAATGCTTGCTGCCACATCCGGTGTTCGTCGAACGCGTGGCTGGCAAAGGGCGTGGTGGTCGGAGCCCAGGCATAACCTACCCAGAGACTGGTAGTCCTGTTAATTTGATAGCCGATACCAGGGCGGATTATGGCCTGAGAGAAACGTGTTCCGTCATCGCCAAAACGCCCCTGTCCTTCCATCCACCACCTGAAGTTCGCCAATTTTGGATTAGTGATACCCAGAGCATCAAACTTACCGATTGCTGTGACATTGTTCCAAGACTGGAAGTCCACGGTATCGTTTGGATCTTGGGCTGCAGCTATGGAACCCGAGAGTATCAGACCAGACGCTGCCAATAGCGCGAGAATTCTTTGTTTGTTTAGCACTTAACTCCCCTTTACCAAGTGTGTATTAGGTTCTTGAAATTGAATTACAGAAATCTCAACTGTTCCTCGCGTACGGTCCCTTGGCTCTACAGGATGAGGAGTCGGCGCGGCTAGACAGCAGGTGCAAGTACAATTATTCCAGTTACAGTGTTGCTGGTTTTCGGGCCGCTATGGACAGCCAATTCCGACTAAAAAAGTGGAGTACTGCACCACGGTGGGGAAATTAACATGGTGCAGGTGAGGAAAGTGTCAGGCGGAAGTGAAGTATTCGTGAAGTTCATGGGGTGATCGCCAGGGAGGTAAATTAAGTGCTTTTCCCCCACGAGTCGCGCAGCGTTACCGCACGGTTGAACACCGGTTTGCCCGGTTTTGTCTCCACCCGGTCGGCGATAAAGTAACCATGGCGTTCAAACTGGAACAGTTCTTCCGGTTGGACCTCACTGAGTACAGGCTCCAGATAGGCGGTGATGATTTCCTTCGAGTGTGGATTGAGGAACGCCTTGTAGTCCTTGCCGCCCGCATCAGGATGGGGATCGGCAAATAAACGATCGAACAGCCGCACTTCGGCTGGGCGCGCATGACTGGCCGAGAGCCAATGGATGTTGCCCTTGACCTTGCGTGTTTCCGCGCCTGCGGTACCACTCTTGGTGTCCGGGTCATAGGTGCAATGAATTTCCTCAATTTCGCCGCTGACGCCCTTCACCACACTGACGCACTTCACGATATAGGCATAACGCAAACGCACTTCCACGCCGGGTGAAAGACGGAAGTAGCCTTTGACAGGTATTTCCATGAAGTCATCGTGCTCAATGTAAATGATTCTTGACAGAGGTACGGCACGCTTACCCCATTCAGGTTTTTGCGGATGGTTGGGGGCAAGGCATTCCTCCTCGCTGTCTTCCGGATAATTGTCGATGATGAGTTTCAGCGGCTTCAACACGGCGATGCGGCGCGGCGCGCGTTCGTTCAGATCCTGGCGCAGACAGTCTTCCAGCACGCTCATGTCTATCCACGAATCGGCTTTGCTGACACCGATGCGCTCGGCGAACAGGCGGATGGATTCGGGCGTAAAACCACGGCGGCGTATCCCCACCAGAGTATTCATGCGGGGATCGTCCCAGCCATCCACCAAACTGCCTGTCACCAGTTCCATCAGCTTGCGTTTGCTCGTCACAGTGTAGGTGAGATTCAACCGGGCAAATTCGATTTGCTGTGGATGGCAGGGAGCCACATCTTGCAGTTGATTCAGCACCCAATCGTAGAGCGGGCGGTGATCCTCGAATTCCAGTGTGCAAATGGAATGGGTGATTTTCTCCAGCGCATCGGAGATGCAGTGGGTGTAATCGTACATCGGATAGATGCACCACTTGTCGCCGGTGCGGTGATGATGAGCTCGGCGGATACGGTAGATGACCGGGTCGCGCAAGTTGATATTGGGAGAAGACATGTCGATTTTGGCGCGCAGCACGTGAGCGCCATCGGCGAATTCTCCTGCTTTCATGCGGCGAAACAGATCGATGTTTTCCGTGATGCTGCGATCACGGTACGGACTGTTCTCGCCGGCCTCGGTCAGGGTGCCGCGCAGCGCGCGGATCTCCTCGGCAGTGAGACTGTCCACATAGGCTTGCCCCCGGTTGATAAGGTGTTCGGCGAATTCATACAGTTTGTCGAAATAATCGGAAGCGTAATGAAGGTTTCGTCCCCAGTCGAAGCCGAGCCATTTGACGGACTCGAGTATCGCATCGACGTATTCCTGTTCTTCTTTCTCCGGATTGGTGTCGTCAAAGCGCAGATGGCAGACGCCGCCGTAATCACGCGCGAGACCGAAATTGAGGCAGATGCTCTTGGCATGGCCGATGTGCAGGTAGCCGTTCGGCTCAGGCGGAAACCGGGTTTCCACGCGCCCGCCCCACTTGCCGCTGCGATTATCCTCATCAATGATGTTGCGGATGAAATTGGCAGCAGGCGCAATCGGGGCGGTAGGCGGGGTGATTACAGGGGTGTCTTTCAAGTTGGCTTCTCGCGAGGTAATTCGCCATGCATGGCGCAGCACATTATATAATGACCAGCCATTCAGATTCGGAGAACTACTGAACAAATCCCACGCGGGCGCACCAGCGGCTTTGCGGGATGGGATGCACGAAAGGCGAGGACGCGAATGGCCATTCCCTTCGTTACGAGCCTGACACCGCAGACCGCCTGCAAAGTCCCGTCCCGTAGGGTTGCGGTGAAATCGGGCGCTTGCTGTGTTGCGCTCCTTGGCCTACGAGGCCAGCTACGACCTGCATCGCGCGCCTTGCGCAGCGCCGGAGCGTGGGCCGCCAGCGCAGGCGAACATAGGCTCGCGATCGGGAACAATGGCGCTGCTATGGTTCGCTTCACTGTGCTGCTACGTTGGCACAACGTTACGCGAGCCATCCCGATTTTACCTGCAACGCGCTCCACGGAGGACTTGTTCAGTAGTTCCATAACAGTCTATATTGAAACAGTTGCACCCGTGATTCCAACACTTGCCGATAATTTGCCATGAAGCCGCTCACTTTCTCCGTTCTGCGTCTGTTGAACGATGGCGAATTCCATTCCGGTGTAACTATCGCCCGAAATCTTGGTGTGTCGCGCGCCAGCGTGTCCCTCGCGTTGCGAGGCCTGGATGAAGTGGGGTTGGTGGTGCATAAGGTTCATGGCCGCGGCTACCGTCTGCCCGATCCGATGCAATGGCTGGAACGGGAGGTGATCCTGCATCACCTCGGCACGGAAGCGAAAACGTTTCGTCTCGAAATTCTGGACACTGCCGAATCAACCAACAGCTTGTTGTTGCAACAGGCCGCAATGGAAATGGGTTCTGGTAGCGGCGGTGTGCGTGTTGTGGCGACAGAACTGCAAACTGGCGGACGCGGGCGGCGCGGGCGGGAATGGCATTCCGGTCTGGGCGACGGTCTTACATTTTCTCTGCTGTGGCGTTTCCAGCAGGGCGCCAATCTCTTGTCGGGCTTGAGCTTGGCGGTGGGGGTTGCTATCGCCCGTGTACTGCAATCCTCCGGGATCAGAGGTGCGGTGCTTAAATGGCCTAACGACGTGCTGTTTCACTACCGTAAATTGGCGGGTATCCTGATCGAGTTGCAGGGAGATATGCTGGGCCCCACTGTTGCTGTGATCGGTATTGGCATGAACTTGAAATTGTCGGACAGTATAAAGGCGCGCATAGGCCAGGGTGCGACAGACCTGTTTTCCATCACTGGTGAAATGCCGGACCGCAACAAGCTGCTGGCTGCGCTGCTGGTCGAGTTGGTGACGGTACTGAGAGTGTTTGAACGGCAAGGTTTTGCACCCTTCAGGGAGGAGTGGGTGCATTGTCACGGTTTCGAGAATAAATGCGTTACCTTGCAACTGCCCGACGGCTCGAGCCAGGAAGGCGTAGTGCATGGCGTGGGGGAGGACGGTTCGCTGCTATTGCGGACTCCAGCAGGCAATCGTGGCTACAGCGGCGGCGAAATCACCCTGCGCAAGGTGGCATGACATGACCTATTTGCTGGCGGTTGACTCCGGTAATACCCGCATCAAGTGGGGGCTGCATGATGGGCATGGCTGGTTGCAGCAGGGGGCGGTGGCGCAAAGTGGCAGCGCGCTGCTGGAGCGGGAATGGCAAGATCTGCCAGAACCGGCGCGTATCATGGTTTCCAACGTGGCTGGTGAGCAAACGAAGACGGAACTGTCGGGGTTGTTTTCCCGTTGGGAAGCTGAGCCGCAATGGGCAGTCGCCAGCGCATATCAGTGCGGAGTACGCAACTACTATGCCGATCCAGCGCAACTTGGCAGCGATCGCTGGGCAGCGCTGGTTGCGGCATGGAGGTCGCAACGGCAGGGTTGCCTGGTAGTGAGTGCCGGTACCGCCATGACAGTGGATGCCCTTTCCGACACGGGCGAATTTCTTGGCGGTATCATCGTCCCCGGTCTTGAATTAATGCAGAAAGCATTGACGGCAAACACTGCATCGTTGAAACTTGGAGAAGGAGAGTTCCGTGACTATCCGGACAGCACTGCCGACGCCATCTACAGTGGTGGGGTGCAGGCGCTGGCCGGCGCAGTGGAGCGCATGGTTATGCTGCTCACCGCCACCCTGGGTCATGTACCCGACTGCATCGTGAGCGGCGGTACGGCGCCGCTATTGCTGGCGCAGCTTAATACTCCCGCCAGGATGGCAGATAATCTGGTGCTGGAAGGTTTGGTGGCCATTGCCGAAGAAGCTGCAGGGACCCCGCTGTAAGTTCAGTTGCCGCACGGCCAACAATTAATTTTCCAGTTCCACTACGTCTGACCCGGAAATCCATGTCTCTTTTTCAACACGCGACTTTTTACACTACCGTCAATCACATACGAGATTTGCCGCTGCCCGGTGGAGTGGAAATCGCTTTTGCCGGACGTTCTAACGCAGGCAAATCGAGCGTTATCAACACCCTGGCCAATCGCGGCCGTCTCGCCTTTGTCAGCAAGACACCGGGGCGCACTCAGCATATCAACTTCTTTCAACTGGGAAATGACCGTTTTCTGGTTGATCTTCCTGGCTATGGCTATGCCAAGGTGCCGCTGGAAATCCGCCAGCACTGGGAACACCTGCTCAGCACCTATCTGCAAACCAGGGAGTCGCTTCACGGCATGGTGCTTATCATGGATGTGCGTCATCCTTTAACCCCGCTTGACCGGCGGATGCTGGACTGGTTTGCGCCAACCGGGAAAGCGGTGCATGTGATACTTACCAAAGCGGACAAATTCACCCGGCAGCAGGCCAGAAAAACTCTGAAGGAGGTACAGGTTTTTTTGCAGGAAAGCTATCCACAATGCAGCGTCCAACTCTTTTCCAGCCTGGCCAAAGAAGGGGTCGAAGAGGCAACTGCCGTACTTGGAAGCTGGCTCGAATTGGACGCAGCTTTGACGCCGGAATCAAAGCCGACGGCTAAGCCTGAAATAAAAAACCCCCGGTTAAAGGGGAATAAAACCGGGGGCAAACTGCCTTAACAAGTATTAAGGCCCCGCTTAGGGAGGGGAAGCGGGAGACAGTCAAACATCGTCTGTCAATAAGACGACAGAGTTATGGAACAAGTTCCCGGAATCTTAAATTTTTGTTAGATTTGTTTTTTTATCTTTTATCATGGGCAAATGATGTCAATTTTTAGCCAGTTTCCACAGAGAAGGATGCGGCGTTTACGCCGCGATGAATTTTCCCGCCGTCTGGTGCGAGAAAACCATTTAAATGTAGATGATCTGATTTACCCGGTGTTTGTGCTGGATGGAGAAAAACGCGAGGAAAAGGTTGCCTCAATGCCGGGAGTAGTGCGGCAAAGCGTTGATATTCTGATGCACCAGGCGGAAAAATGCCTGCAGCTTGGGATCCCGGCACTGGCGCTTTTCCCGGTGATCGAGCCCGGCCTGAAAAGTCTTACTGCCGCCGAAGCTGTCAATCCCAATGGGCTCGTCCCGCAGGCAGTGGGCAAGCTGAAGAAACGTTTTCCTGAACTGGGCATTATCACCGACATCGCCCTTGATCCCTACACCAGCCACGGCCAGGACGGGTTGATCGATGCCAGTGGTTACGTGATGAACGATGAAACCGTGGCGGTGCTGGCACAGCAGGCGCTGGTGCACGCTGAAGCAGGCGCTGACGTGGTGGCGCCGTCTGACATGATGGATGGGCGTATCGCCGCAGTACGGGCGGCGCTTGACAGCAAGAAATACATTCACACCCGTATTCTTGCTTATTCGGCGAAATATGCTTCCAGTTTCTATGGTCCGTTTCGTGATGCAGTAGGCTCCGCTGGCAACTTGGGAGCGGGAAATAAATACACATACCAGATGGATCCGGCCAATTCAGACGAAGCGCTGTGGGAAGTTGGGCTGGATTTGGCAGAAGGCGCTGACATGGTGATGGTAAAGCCCGGCATGCCCTATCTCGACATAGTGCGCCGGGTGAAGAGCGAGTTCGGCGCACCCACGTTTGTCTACCAGGTCAGCGGTGAATACGCCATGCTCAAGGCTGCCGCACAAAATGGCTGGATCGACGAACAGGCCTGCGTGCTTGAATCGTTGCTGGCTTTCAAACGCGCCGGGGCAGATGGCATTCTGACTTATTATGCACTGGAGGCGGCGGGCTGGCTAAAGCAGGGGAAATAGAGGATGGTCGCGAGTAGCGTGATGGCCTGTTTGCTGCTACAACAACCGATCCGGCACATCGCCTGATGGTTTGTCGACGTCATCATCATCGCGACCCGCTTCCGGCGGCAGTTGCTCCTGCAGAAAATACTCTGTCATTGCGCCATGCGCTTCTCTCAGGCCAGTTGCCGGATTGATTTTGGCCATCGTGACGCCTCTTGGAGGGGTATAGATAGCCATGGGGACATCCTGCAACACTTTTCCCATATAATTCATCCATATCGGCAGGGCAGCCCGACCCCCGGTTTCATGCTCCCCCAATGATCTGGGATTGTCGAAACCGATCCAGGCTACCGCGACCAGATTGGTCTGGTAACCACAAAACCAGGCATCGACATGATCATTGGTAGTGCCGGTTTTTCCGGCCAGGTCGGTACGGCTGAGCTGCTTTGCTCTGGTCGCAGTGCCGCGCTCCACCACATCCCGCATCATGCTGGTCATAAGAAAAGCATTGCGCGGGTCTATGATCTGTTTGGCGTTCTCCGCCACCCGCACCGGTTGGGCCTGTTCCAGTACATTGCCTTTTTCATCCTCGATGCGATCAATGAAATAGGGTGCGATGCGGAAGCCGCCATTGGCGAACGTCGTGTAACCCACTGCCATCTGCATTGGCGTTACTGACCCCGCACCCAACGCCATGGTCATGTAAGGCGGGTGCATGCTGGGGTCAAAACCGAAGCGGGAGATGTAATCCTGGGCGTACTGGACGCCAATGGCCTGGAGAATACGGATTGATACCATGTTCTTGGATTTGGCAAGCCCTTCCCGCATGCGTAACGGCCCTTCGTACTTGCCATCGAAATTCCTCGGTTCCCACAGTTTGCTGCCCGTTTCGGCGGCACTAAAGGAAAGCGGCGCATCGTTGATGACCGTTGCGGGAGTAAAACCCTTTTCCAGTGCGGCGGAATAAATGAAGGGCTTCAGGCTGGAACCCGGTTGACGCCAAGCTTGTGTGACGTGGTTGAACTGGTTGCGGTTGAAGTCAAATCCGCCCACCAGCGCACGAATCGCTCCATCTTGCGGGTCGATTGAAACCAGCGAAGCTTCAACCTGGGGAAGCTGCACAATTTGCCATGCCCCTTTTTCGTTTTTCTGCACCCGGATCACCGCCCCCGGGCGAATACGCCGTTGACCGGGGGTTGTCGTATCGGCGAGGAATTTATGCGCGAATTTGAGACCATCGCCGGTGATCTCGATGTTTTCGCCCCCTCTGCGGTAAGCATGCACGGATTTGGAGTCGGCAGTCAGCACCACGGCAGTATGAATATCATCGCTGTCGAGCGTATCCTGCAGCGCATTTTCCAGCGCCTCTTCCTGATTTGCGCCGTTTTTTAGCAAATCAACGACCGCGTCTGGGCCGCGATAGCCGCGCCGCCGGTCATACTCCATCACGCCCTGGCGCAGAGACTGGTAAGCCGCTTGCTGATCCAGTTGCCGTACAGTCGTATAGACTTTGAAACCTCTGGTGTAGGTTTCTTCCTGATAACGGTCATAGACCGCTTGACGCACCATTTCAGCTACGTATTCAGCCCGTATCGGGAATTCCTGCGATTTGCGCTTGATCCGCAGTGGCTGTTCCCCGGTCTCCTTGAATTCCTGAGTGGAGATATGGCCGAGTTCGTGCATGCGCCGCAGCACATAGAGTTGCCGCGTCTTGGCACGCTTGGGATTGACTATCGGGTTGTAGTGCGAAGGCGCTTTGGGCAGACCCGCCAGCATGGCAGCTTCAGCCAGGTTAAGATCAGCCAGGGGTTTGCCGAAGTAGACTTGTGCTGCGGAGGCGAAACCATAGGCACGTTGGCCGAGATAAATCTGGTTGATGTAGAGTTCGAGGATCTCATCTTTGCTCAAGCTGTGTTCAATCTTGAATGCAAGCAGAGCTTCGCTGAATTTCCGTGTCAGGGTTTTTTCCTTTGTCAGGAAGAAATTCCGCGCCACCTGCATGGTGATGGTGCTGGCGCCCTGACGGACGCCGCCGGAGGCGAAATTGGAATAAGCGGCACGCAGCACGCCCGCATAATCCACCCCGCCATGCTGGTAAAAGCGGTCATCCTCCGCTGCCAGAATCGCCTGCTTGAGGCGTTCCGGCACTTCGCTGACTTTCACTATGTCGCGGCGCTCCTCGCCGAACTCTCCCATCAGCACGCCTTCGGCACTATAGACCCGTAACGGAATCTTTGGACGGTAGTCAGTCAGTGCTTCAAGCGATGGCAGCGTGGGGAGGGTAACCAGCACCGCGAACCCAACCAGCAGGGCGCCGAGCAGGCTCAGCCCCAGTAAAGCGGCGATTGGGTAAAGCCACCAGCGTGCTAGCATGAAAAATAAGCTTCGGAGTGGAGGGTCAAAATAAACTTCTTTGAATTATAAGGGGTATATACCCCGCTTTTCTGCAAATGGCTTGTTCTCAAAAAAGGCCAGAATAAACGTACACCATTATAGGGGGTGTGTTGGTAAAATACTTTATATGCGTTATAGTTGCCAAGAGCATTTAATCTCTTTTATATGCATTGCTCCTAACTAACTAATGTTAAATGGAAAGCTTGACATAGATTTTACCTTTCTTCAAACAAGATCGCCATCGCTGATAGGTGTAGATATCAGTTCGTCTTCGGTGAAGATGATTGAGCTTTCCATGGCCGGAAAGAACGGTAACGTTTATCGGGTCGAACGTTACGCGATCGAGCCCTTGCCCAGGGACGCCATGCTGGATGGCAATATCGTCAGCCTGGAAGCGGTAAGTGAAAGCCTGCGGCGCGGCTGGAAGCGCATGGGGACACGGCTTAAGACAGTTGCCCTGGCATTGCCGGCGGCGGCAGTGATCACCAAGAAAATCATCGTTCCGGCAGGGCAGCGGGAAGACGATCTGCTTTTCCAAGTCGAGACCGAGGCCAACCAGTATATTCCCTTCGCGCTGGATGAGGTAAATCTCGATTTTCAGGTGGTGGGGCCAGTACCCGGCAATCCGGAAGAAGTGGAAGTACTGATTGCCGCTTCGCGCAAGGAAAAAGTGGAGGATCGGGTAGCCGTTGCGCTGACTGCCGGTCTGAAGGCTGCGGTCATGGACGTCGAGCCGTATGCCGCACAGGCTGCTTTCGAGTTGATTGAAAACCGGTTGCCGGGCGGTGGAAAAGACCAGATCATCGCACTGGTTGACATTGGTGCCACGAGTATAAGCATCAATGTATTGCGCAATGGGCAATCGGTCTATATGCGCAATCAACCGTTTGGCGGCGACCAACTTACCCAGGAAATTCAAAGCCATTTCAATCTTGCGCCGGAAGAAGCGGAAGCCGCCAAGCGCAGCGGCGAACTTCCTGATAATTATAAGACCAGCGTGTTGCAGCCATTCCGCGAAACCCTGGCGCTGGAAGTGGCTCGTGCCCTGCAATTTTTCTTCACCTCGACCCAGTTCACTGCTGTCAATTACATCTTCCTGGCAGGTGGGTGCGCAGTCATCCCGGAGTTGGACGAGATTATTGCGGCCCGCACCCAAGTCGGCACCTTGGTTGTCAATCCTTTCATCGGCATGGAACTATCCAGCCGGATTGCACCGAAACAACTGAGTGCCGATGCCCCTTCGCTTCTAGTCGCCTGTGGTCTGGCTTTGCGAAGTTTTGATCGATCATGATCCGTATCAACCTGCTACCTCACCGTGAACTCAAGCGCAAGGCGAGACAGCAGCAAATCGCTGTGCTGGCCGGAATGACATTCATACTGGGACTCGTAATTGTTGCTGCTGTCCATGTTGCGATCGTTGGGCAAATCGAATACCAGAATGGGCGCAACAACTACATGAAAGAGCAGATTGTCATCCTCGATAAGCAAATTGAAGAGATCAAGAAAATCAAGGGGCTAACAGATGCGCTGTTGGCGCGCAAGAAAGTGGTCGAGACTTTGCAGGACGACCGGGTTGAAGTGGTGCATTTGCTGGATCAGTTGGTGCGACTGCTTCCAGACGGAGTCTATCTCAGTAGCATCAAGCAGACCAACCATGACATCAATCTGGCAGGGTATGCCCAGTCCAGCTCACGGGTGTCGGTTCTGATGCGCAATCTGGAATCGTCCCCCTGGCTGGAAGCGCCATCATTGATTGAAATCAAGGTTGCCACGATGAATAACGCCCGCCTCAACGAGTTCAATCTTAATGTAAAGCTGTCCGGGAATGCCGATGACAAGATTCCGTCTGCGGATTTGGCAAAACCTGTAGAAAAGCCAACAAATTAAATCGCCATGAGCCTATCCGAAGAAATAAGACTACTCAATCCCCGTGATCCGGGCGGCTGGCCTGCGAGCATAAAAACTGGCGCCCTCGCCACGTTGCTGATGGCGATCATTGCTGTAGGCGGTATGCTGGATTGGCAGGGGCAGTGGGAAATTCTGGATCGAGCCAAGACAGAAGAAACGGAACTGAAAGAGGCCTATCTGGCAAAGAGAAGGAATGCAGCCAATCTAGATATCTTGCGACAGCAATTGCAGGACATCGAACAGTCTCTCAGTACCTTGTTGAAACAATTGCCGAGCAAGTCCGAAATGGATGCACTGCTGATAGACATCAATCAGGCAGGGCTGGGACGTGGCTTGCAGTTTGAGCTGTTCAGGCCGGCGGCCAGCGAGACCATGTCAGAGTTCTACGCCGAGCTGCCCATCACGGTTCGTGTCACCGGCAGCTACCACGACATTGGTGCATTTGCCAGCGACATTGCGCAGTTACCGCGTATCGTAACGCTAAACAATATAAGCGTTGCTCCCGGCACTAAAGGAGACTTGGTGCTGGATGCCACGGCCAAAACGTTTCGCTACCTCGATGAGGAAGAGGTGGCAAAGCAGAAAAAGGTTGCGGCACTGGCGGCCGAGGGCAAAAAATGATGCGGCAATCTCATCTGCTGCCGCTGCTGATTTCATTAGCGCTATCTGCTTGCGCTGAGAGTACCTATAGCGATCTGGATCAATTCATCAGGGATTCCGGCAAAGATCTGCATGGCAAGGTGGTTTCGCCACCCGTAATCAAGCCCTATGAGCACTATCCCTATGACGCATTCGACATTCCCGATCCATTCAAGCCGCGCAAGAGCGAGTCGATGAAAAGTGGCGGCGGTGGACTTCAGCCAGACCTGAAGCGACGCAAGGACCTGTTGGAAAGTTTCCCGCTGGAGAGCCTGAAAATGGTTGGCTCGCTGCAACAAAATAAGGTGATCTACGCGCTGATCAGAGCGCCGGACAATACCCTCCACCGGGTCAGAGTGGGTAGCTATCTGGGTCAGGACTTCGGGCTGATAACCGCAGTCTCGGAATCCGAGATCAGGCTCAAAGAGATCGTGCAAGACAACACCGGTGACTGGGCAGAACGTGTCAGCACCCTAATACTGGAAGATCAGGAGCGAAGTCAATGAACACACCGACTGTTATGAATCGTTATGCGTGGCTGGGATGCACCTTGTTATTGGCCATGCTTCCACCCGCAAGCGCGGCTGACACGGAACCGGCTGCTGCTGCGCAATATAATATTGAAGACATCAGTGTTTCCGCCGCTCAAGGCAATTTGACAATGGTCAAGGTGACAATGAATCAGCCGCTGACTGCCCCTCCCGTGGGCATTTCCCTGAGCAATTCAGACTCGGCACGGATTTATTTCGATTTCCTCAACACGTCCAATGCACTGGGCAAGAATATCCTGAAAATTGACGAGGGGGGGGTGCGCAGTTTCAATATTGTGCAGGTTGGAGGCCGTACCCGGCTGGTAATGAATTTGTCTCGACCGATGAATTATGTCGCTGCAATTGAAGATAAAGTAGTTTTAATCACTTTGCGGAATGTGGTCGCTGAACCTACAGCGAGCGCGACCACACATTTTGCCGAAGTCAAACCCGACAGGCCGCAGCTCCTCAGTTTACGGGATGTGGAGTTTCGCCGTGGCGCCGACGGTGAAGGACTGGTACAGGTGGATTTGTCGGATGCCGGTATCGGAATTGATGTGCGCCAGCAGGGGAAAAATATCGTAGTCGAATTCATCAGGGTATCCCTGCCGCGTAATCTGGAGCGGCGGCTAGATGTAGTGGATTTCGCCACGCCGGTACAAACCATCGAAACCCTCACGCATGGGGAAAACGTACGCATGGTAATTGAATCCAAGGGGCTATGGGAACACTCGGCTTATCAGACGGACACCAAATTCATTCTGAAAGTGAAGCCGGTGGCAGAGGATCCCGACAGACTCGCGAATGGAAAATCCGGCCGTGGAGGTTTCAAGGGCGACAGGCTGTCGCTTAATTTTCAGAACGTGGATGTGCGCGCAGTGCTGCAGGTGATCGCTGATTTTACCGGACTCAATATCATCACCAGCGACACAGTTACCGGCAATCTTACGCTGCGGTTGAAGGATGTCCCATGGGATCAGGCATTGGATATCATGCTTCAGGCCAAAGGATTGGGCCAGCGCCAGGTCGGCAACGTCATTCTGATTGCGCCACGCGATGAAATTGCCACCAAGGAGAAGCTTGACTTGGAGTTCCTTCAGCAGATTTCCGATCTGGAGCCGATCCACACCGAAAGTTTCCAGATGAGTTACCAGAAGGCCGACGTGATCAGAACGATGTTGGCTGATCCGGTGCAGAAGATGCTGAGCAAGCGTGGTAGCGTAGCAATGGATGCCCGCACCAACACCTTGTTCGTGCGAGATACACCCACGCAACTGGAAGAGTTGCGCAAACTACTCGTAAAAATCGATATCCCCGTGCGGCAGGTGATGATCGAGGCACGTATCGTGGAAGCGATTGATACATTCAGCCGCAACCTTGGCGCCCGCTTCGGTGTTCAGAGTAACAGCGCCGGCGGCCTTGGAGTTTCCGGCACACAGGCGGGTTCCAGCGCCTTGGCCACTGGCGGCTCCCCGAGCGGCTCAACTTTGTTTAACAACGTCAACATGCCCGCACTCGGTGCTGCAGGTGCCGCTGCCGCATTGGGCGGGCCGTTTACGCTGGGCCTCAGCCTGATCAAAATCAATAACGGCACCCTGGTCAACCTGGAGTTGTCCGCACTGGAGACTGATGGCAGAGGCAAAGTCATTGCCAGTCCGCGGATAGTGACTGCCGATCAGGTTGAGGCCACCATTGAACAGGGTGCGCGCATCCCCTTCCAGCAGGCGACCAGCAGCGGCGCCACCAGCGTTGTTTTCAGGGATGCAACGCTGCGCCTCAGAGTCACGCCGCAGATTACACCCGACAACAATGTCATCATGAACCTGAACGTCAACCAGGACAGCATCGGAGCGCTTACAGCCACCGGTGTGCCGACCATCAATACCAAGCAAATTACCACGCAGGTACTGGTGGAGAATGGCGGGACGGTAGTCATTGGCGGCATTTTCTCCCGGGACGAAAATAATTTGACCAACAGGGTGCCGCTGCTGGGGGATATTCCGTTGCTTGGAAACGTGTTCAGGAATAACGCAAGAAGGGACAATAAAACGGAACTGCTGATTTTTGTTACTCCGCGCATATTGAAAGACAGCCTTAATATGCGCTGACCACGGAGAATTTCTCCAGCCTCGGCAAAGCCCGCTACGGTTTTTTGTGTTTACGCGGATGCAGGCATTTCCGCTACAATTGCCCGAATGAATTCAGCTAAAGCGACAACGATGCCAGACCATGCTGCAGCAGAAGCGGGCGGAAATATTTTTCTGGTGGGCATGATGGGCGCGGGGAAAACCACCATCGGCAAGTCTTTGGCCAGCCATCTGGATAAAACATTTTTTGATTCGGATCGTGAAATTCAGAAACGTACCGGAGTCGGCATACCGGTAATTTTTGAAATTGAAGGAGAGGCCGGTTTTCGCAAGCGCGAGACGGAAATGCTACGGGAACTGGTGAAATTAAAGAATATTGTGCTGGCCACAGGGGGTGGTGCAATATTAAGTGCGGAAAATCACGAGTTGTTAAGGCGTAATGGTACCGTAGTCTATCTGCGAGCCACAGTGGATGATCTGTGGCGGCGTACCCGGCACGACAAGAGTCGGCCACTGCTGCAGACCCCGAATCCCCATGCCAAGCTGGCTGAGCTCTATGCGCAACGTGATCCACTTTACTGTGAAATAGCGCATATCGTTGTTGAAAGCGGAACGCAGAGTACTCGTCAACTGACTCAATCACTCGCACAGCAGCTAACGGGTGCTGATTTGAACATAGACGGGACTTATTCAGAGGTTCCTTGATCCACCTTGGCAGTCTTGTTGCAACACCCATGAAATTCATACGAATACCATGCAAACCATTACGGTAGAGCTTGCCTCCGCAGCAAACGAGCGTAGTTACCCGATACTTATCGGCGCTGGCATATTGGATCAGCCCGACCTTATTCTGCCCTACCTGCCGCAGAAGCGGGTTGCTATCGTCACCAACACCACGGTGGCGCCGCTTTACCTGGAACGATTGCGTATGGGGCTGGAAAGCCATGGGGTAGCGGCTATCTCCATCGTCCTTCCCGACGGCGAGGAACACAAGAACTGGCAAACATTAAATCTTATTTTCGATGCGCTACTGTCAAACCGCTGTGAACGCAACACTACGGTCATCGCGCTGGGCGGTGGAGTCATCGGCGATCTGGCCGGATTCGCCGCCGCAACTTATCTGCGTGGGGTGCCGTTCATTCAAGTTCCAACCACGTTGCTGGCACAGGTAGATTCTTCGGTGGGCGGCAAGACCGGCATCAACCATCCGCTCGGCAAGAACATGATCGGCGCTTTTTATCAGCCGCGCGTGGTGCTGGCAGACAGCGCGACGCTCGGCACCTTGCCCGAGAGAGAATTGCGTGCAGGCATTGCGGAGATCATCAAGTATGGATTGATCCGGGATCCCGCCTTTTTTGAGTGGCTGGAGCAGAATATGACCCAGTTGCTGGCACGTGATCGTAGCGTGCTGAACGAGGCAATTCGACGGAGTTGCGAGAATAAGGCAGAAGTTGTCGCAGCTGACGAACGCGAAAGTGGTGTAAGGGCGCTGCTCAATCTTGGCCATACCTTTGCCCATGCCATCGAAAATGGCATGGGCTACGGCGTGTGGCTGCACGGCGAAGCGGTGGCAGCAGGCACGCTGCTGGCTGCAGAATTGTCACAGCGCATGCACATGATCAGTACAGCCGAAGTCGGGCGCATCCGCAAGATTTACTTGCAGGCTGGACTTCCTGTTGTCGCGCCCGATCTTGGCGTGGAAAAGTACCTGCACCTGATGGGAATGGACAAAAAAGTCGAAGGCGGGAAAATGCGTTTTGTTCTCCTCAAACGCATTGGTGAAGCTGTGATTCATGCCGAGGTACCCGCGGCCGTATTAACCGGCACTCTGGTGGAATGCATTGTTAATGCATAAGTTCGCGCCTTACGCAGTATCGTCGGCAAATTCACGCGGCCGTCGTGTGCAGGAGGAATTCCCGTCCGGGCGCAGTGAATTCCAGCGCGACCGTGATCGCATCATTCATTCCACCGCATTCCGCCGGCTTGAATACAAAACCCAGGTTTTCGTCAATCATGAAGGCGACCTGTTCCGTACCCGTCTGACCCACAGCCTGGAAGTGGCGCAAATCGGCCGCTCTGTCGCGCGCAATCTGCATCTTAATGAAGATCTGGTTGAAGCCATTGCCCTGGCGCATGACCTGGGGCATACGCCATTCGGTCACGCCGGGCAGGATGCGCTGAACGACTGCATGAAAAACCATGGCGGCTTTGAACACAATCTGCAATCCCTGCGCGTGGTTGATGTGCTGGAAGAGCGTTACGGCGCGTTTGACGGTCTGAATCTGTGCTTCGAAACCCGTGAAGGCATACTTAAACACTGCGCGAAGAAAAATGCCAGAAAACTCGGGGACGTGGGCGAGCGCTTTCTCTCCAATCAAAGGCCGTCACTGGAAGCGCAACTCGCCAATCTGGCCGATGAAATCGCCTATAACAATCATGACGTGGACGATGGCCTGCGTTCTGGCCTCATCGCTCAGGAGCAACTGGAGCAAGTCGGCATATTTTCGCGGCATCTGGCGATGGTGAGAAAACTTTATCCTGAGATCTCGGGACGGCGTCTGGTTCATGAAACCGTGCGGCGCATGATCAACACCCTGGTGGCGGATCTGATCAGACAAAGTGCGGCCAGCATCACTGCCGCCCGGCTGGAAGACTTGCCTGCGGTGCGAATGGCCCCGCTACTGATCGGTTTCAGTGAGAAAATCAGGTTGGAACAGCAGGAGTTGAAGAAATTCCTGCGCAACCATCTTTACCGGCACTATCAGGTGGCGCGCATGAGCAACAAAGCGCGGCATACCATCGAAATGCTGTTCAATGCATTTAGCTTGGATACCCGTTTGCTTCCGTCAGAGCACCAGATCAAATACCAGCAGGACGGGCATCAGGCCATCGCCGACTACATCGCCGGCATGACTGATCGCTACGCAATCCGGGAATACCGGCGGCTGTTCGCCATCGAGGAAAGCTGATTAAAAAATGGCTCAGCCATATTCAGATCGGTCGCTGTGGCACTGCTTCTGGACGACGCGCACTGTGTACGCAGAAGCCAATCGCTGGTAGTATCTGGTTGAATTTATGCGATTGAGTGGGCTTGCAAATGACAAAACTAAAAAACGATACGCTGATACGTGCGCTGCTGCGCCAACCCACTGAATATACTCCGGTATGGCTGATGCGTCAGGCTGGGCGCTATCTCCCCGAATATAACCAGACTCGTGCCCGTGCCGGCGATTTTCTTTCGCTGTGCAAGAATCCCGATTTCGCCACGGAAGTCACCATGCAGCCGCTGGCACGATTTCCACTGGATGCGGCGATACTGTTTTCCGACATCCTCACCATTCCGGATGCGATGGGGCTGGGGCTTTACTTCGCCGAAGGCGAGGGTCCCAAGTTCGAGCGGCCGTTGCGTGAGGAGTGGGAAATTCGCGCGCTGACAGTGCCCGATCCTGCCGTGCATTTACGCTATGTGATGGACGCGGTCGCACAAATTCGTAAGACGCTGGATAACCAAGTGCCGCTGATCGGTTTTTCCGGCAGTCCATTTACGCTTGCCTGCTATATGGTGGAAGGCTGCGGCGGTACTGATTTCCGGCAAATCAAAACCATGCTTTACCAGCGCCCCGATCTGCTGCACCACATTCTCAACATCAATGCCCAGGCTGTCATTGCTTATCTCAACGCGCAGATTGAATCCGGTGCTCAGGCAGTGATGATTTTTGATACTTGGGGCGGAGCGTTATCGCATAACGCCTATCAGGAATTTTCCTTGCGCTACATGAGCCAGATACTGGCCGGAATAACGCGTGAGCATGGCGGCGTGCGTATCCCCGCCGTTGTTTTCACCAAGGGCGGCGGACTGTGGCTGGAAAGCATTGCCAACAGCGGGTGTGATGCGGTGGGACTCGACTGGACCGTGGATATCGCGGAAGCGCGGCGGCGCATCGGCCACAAGGTTGCGCTGCAAGGCAATCTCGATCCGGCAGTATTGTTCGCGGCGCCGGAAGTTATTATTGCCGAAACAGAAAAAATTCTTGCCGGCTATGGCAACGGCAGCGGCCATGTGTTCAATCTGGGACACGGCATTTCCCAGTTTACGCCGCCGGAGAGCGCCCTGACCCTGGCGGAAGCGGTACATGCCCTGAGCCGTAAATATCACCAGTGATCAGTTTGATGGGGTACTTCTAACAATCCGGATTTCAGCGCGGCACTTCTTTGTAATGTTTCAGCAGGACACCCATCCGTGCATATACTCATAATCGAAGACGATCCCACGATCGCTACCAATCTCTACGATTTTCTGGAAGCCCGCGGACACTGTGTCGATGCGGCCGCTGACGGTATCACCGGCCTGCATCTCGCGATCACACAGCACTTTGACGGTATTCTGCTTGATCTCGGTCTGCCGGGCATGGACGGCATCACATTGTGCCGCAAGCTACGGCAGGAAGCGCATCTCGACACGCCGGTACTGATGTTGACCGCGCGCGACACGCTGGAGGACAAGCTGAAAGGTTTCGAACATGGGGCTGATGACTATCTGGTCAAACCGTTTGCATTAAGAGAAGTTGAAGCGCGTCTGGTTGCAATGCACAAACGCCATAGTGGCAAGGTCACCAGTCGCACATTGGAAACCGGCGATCTGTCATTCGACCCCAAAACGATGTCGGTCAATTTCACCGGTGCAGGGGTCAAATTGCCGCCGAAATGCATTCGCCTGCTTGCACTCATGATGGGCGAGCCCGGCCGCGTATTCAGCCGGAAAGAACTCGAGTCGGGAGTGTGGGGGGATGCGCAGGGAACCAGCGATACCCTGCGCAGTCATATGCACGAACTGCGCCGCGCACTGATCCGGGTTGGCGGCTACGATCCGATCGAGACCGTCCACGGTCTCGGTTACCGCCTGATTACTCGTGCTCGAGCTTAAGCGCGGCCTGCGCCTGCGCATTGCGCTGGCGTTCGCAATCTTCTGCATATTCGTCGTCGGCACCCTGGGCATCAGCCTTTATGTCGCTTCCGGCGATATCGAAGAGGCGCACATTGAGCAGGTCATTGAAATGGAGATGGACCACCTCATTGAGCGCTATCGTCAGCAGCCTGATTTTATTCCCCAAGCGGGCTCCAACCTCGAAGAATACATCTTGCGCGACCATGCTGAGGAATTGCGGCTGCCGGGTTACCTGCAGGGTCTTAACCAAAGGCGGCACATGGTATTTCGTGGTCCACAGGAAGTCCGGGTCGCGGTACGGCACGTCGATGGCGTCAAATTTCTTGTTGCGTACGAAATCGGGCTGCATGAGCAGCGCAAGCAGGAGTTCGGGCTGCTGATCGGGTTGTCGCTGATCTCGCTGGTTGGCGTAGCACTGGTGGTGGGATACCTGCTCGCCGGATTGCTCGTCAGAGAAGTCGCCGATCTTGCCGAGCAGGTAAGGAATCTTGCGCCCGGCAATGTGCAGGGCGTGACGCTGACACAGCCAGGGATGGATGAAGAAGTGGCGCAGCTGGCACGCGCACTGGATGATTACCAGAGCCGTATCAGGCGCATGTTGCAGCGTGAACAGGAGTTCACCGCCAATGTGAGCCATGAAATGCGCACCCCGATCACCACGATTCTGACGAGCTGCGAGTTGCTGGCGACCGAGCCGAACATGTCCGAAAAGGTGCGCACCCGCATCGGCATGATCGAAGCGGCAGCGACCCGCATGGGCGAACAATTGCAGGCTTTGCTGTTTCTTGCCCGCGAACAGGCGCTGGGTGTCACGGAACCGGTTGCAATCGCGGAATGCGTGTACGATGCGGCCGAGCCGTTACGCCCGGAAATCGCGCGCAAACACCTCGACTTCGAGGTGGCAGTGGAGCCGGACGCCGTCCTCACACTCAACCGGCAAGCGCTGCACACCGCCCTGGTGAACCTGCTGCGCAATGCCGTGCAATATACCGCACACGGTTCTGTGCGGGTGAAATTCAGCGGACGCCAACTCACGATCTCCGACTCGGGTATCGGTATCGAACCCTCTTACCTGCCTTTCCTGTTCGAACGTTTTTTCCGAGGCTCGACCCAAGGTGAAGGCTTGGGGATCGGGCTAGCCATCGTCAAGCGCATTTGCGATCACTACGGCTGGCGCATCGAAGTCGACAGTACGCCCGGGCAGGGTGCAACCTTCCATATCACCTTTCCCTGACCATAAGTACCGCAAGCCTCACAAATTCATCACATCTAAAAGATGTTTTCTTCACATTTGCTGTGCTAACTTGCTGCACTCGTATAGCTAGTAGAAAACCAATCAAATAGGGAGATGACGTATGCCAACCGTGCAACCAGTAGTACTGTTTTTCATCTTGGGCGTTTTGGCCGGGGTATTGAAATCCGACCTCAAGATTCCTGAGGCTTTATACAAAAGCATGAGTCTCTTCCTGTTGATCGCGATCGGTCTCAAGGGCGGGGTGTCGATGGCCAAGTACGAAATCATGGAGGTGCTGCCCATTGCCCTGTCCATGGTGGTGCTCGCGGCACTGGTTCCGCTGTGTGCCTACCCCATATTGAAGCATATAGGTAAATTCAACCAGGCTGACTCGGGAGCCATCGCCGCCCACTACGGTTCGGTGAGCGCGGTGACCTTCGCCGTGGGCCTTGCCTTCCTGGAAGGAATAGGGGAGACGTCCGAGGGTTACATGGTACTGATCATGGCGCTGATGGAGATACCGGCGCTGGTAACCGGCACGATCCTGGCGCGGCGCGGTGCCGGAGGCGAAACCGCGTGGGGCAAACTGATGCACGAGATCCTAACCGGCACCAGTATTTTCCTGATGGTGGGCGGGGTCATCATCGGTTACTACGCCGGCATGGTGAAATTAGTCTCGCCGCTGGACAAGATGTTCATGGACTTGTTCATGGGGGTGCTGGCTTTCTTCCTGCTGGAGATGGGCCTGTTGGCATCGGCGCGGCTGTCGGCAATTAAGAAAAAAGGGCCGTTCCTGCTTGTGTTCGGTATCGCATTCCCGTTAGTAGCCGGGGTGTTGGGCGCCTTCCTGGGCAGCGCATTCGGCCTGTCGCTGGGCGGCACCACGATGCTCGCCGTACTGTACGCCAGTTGCTCCTACATCGCGGCTCCCGCAGCCATGCGCATTGCAGTGCCGGATGCGGATCCTGCGGTATCGATCGGCGCTTCGCTCGGGGTGACCTTCCCATTTAACATATTTATCGGCGTGCCGATTTACTATGAAATGGCGAAATTTTTCGTCGGCGCTCCAGCATAGAACGGACAGATTCCAACTCAATCAATATTGATCATTTTCAGGGGAAGTTATGAATAACTCGATAGCAATGAAACGATTCGAGATCGTTGTTGATGAAGAAAAACTCAACGAACTGATCACGTTGTTGGGGGAGGTTGGCGTGCGCGGCTACACCTTCATCAAGAACACGGGCGGCCTCGGTTCACGCGGCGAACGGCGTCCCGATGGCCTCTTTTTACAGGAAGAAAATGCCATGGTGATTCTGGCTTGCCAAGAAGAGCAGGCGCAGAAGGTGATTGCGGCGCTACGTCCCAAGCTGAAGGAATTCGGCGGCATGTGCCTGATTTCGGACTGTCTCTGGGTGGAAGGGCCGGCAGTCTCATATTGATTTTGATTTTTCCATCAGGCGTCGCCGATGGGCAGTGGTCGAGTGCAGACAGTCTGCACTACGTCACTTCACTAGGCTAAAAAAGTCCCAGCTATGACTGACTGGCTTCCCCTGATGCAACCTTCTCAATTCATTAAAACGGTGACGGCTGCATGGTTGCAATGACCATGCAGCCGTTTAATCGAGGGTTGGCAAGAGAGCGTATTCATCCTGTTGGGTGAAGCAAGACATAAGACATTGTCGTGTCAGAAAAGGGGAGGGGCAGGGATGCGGGATACTTCCGGTGATCAAATTTGCGTCGGGTATGGCCCTGTTGCGGCCAGTATGTTGCGCGCGCGCTTGCTTTCCTGCATTAAATACATTCTGCGAAATGCAGTATTCAATATGCAGGCGGCGGATCCACCGCTGACCCGCATCTGCCAGGGAGATGGTCTCCGGGGCATACGCTTCCTCAAATCTCGTCTTCAAGCGTAAAGGCGGACCAAAGTCATGGGGATACTCAGCTTATTGCTTTGGACCCCAATTGTTGGCATTCTGGTTTTGTCTTTGACATCCGGTCAGGATGCCCGCTCGATTCGTTTCTTCGCCAACCTGTTTGCCACCCTCACATTTCTGCTTAGTTGCTGGCTAGTTATCATCTATGACCAGCAGGATAGTGCCATTCAGTTCGGTGAACAATTTACGCTTAACCCCAAATTGGGTAGTGCTTTCGCCCTGGGTGTTGATGGCCTGTCGATCCCCATGCTGGTATTGGCGACATTACTTACGTCCATTGCAATGCTTGCTTCTTTTACCATTTCTAACAGTATTAAAAGTTTTCATATTTGTATCCTGTTGCTGGAGTTTGGCATGTTGGGCGTGTTTCTGGCACAGGACTGGGCGCTGTTCTACATTTTCTGGGAACTGACTTTAATCCCGCTGTTCTTTCTGATCGACCGCTGGGGCGGTAAACGGCGGCACACGGCCAGTCTCAACTTCGTGCTGTACACGATGGGCGGTTCGATTTTCATGCTCATCAGTTTGCTCGCGATTGGTCACTACATGCCTGAACACGGCGGATCGTTGATGGCTTCGATGAGTCAGGCGGCGCAAAGCATGCCGCGGGATGAGCAAGTCTGGGTGCTGCTGGGGTTTTTGATCGGTTTCGGGGTCAAGATGCCGATTTTCCCGTTGCACGGCTGGCTGCCTTTGGCCCACGTTGAAGCACCCAGCCCGGTCAGTATCCTGCTGTCGGGCGTTTTGCTGAAAATGGGTTCTTATGGCCTGATACGAGCCGTGGTGATGCTGCCGGAGGCCGCACAAATATTGCAGCCATGGCTGGTTTTCCTGGCGTTATTCGGGATGATTTACGGTGGCTTGCTGGCCTGGCGGCAAAGCGATCTCAAAGCGATGGTGGCTTATTCTTCGGTCAGCCACATGGGCATAGTCTTGCTGGGCATTGCCGCCTTGAATGAAACCGGGCTCACTGGCGCAGTCTTGCAGATGACCGCTCATGGATTGATTGCGGGCGCAATGTTCCTGCTGGTGGGACTGCTGTATGAGCGCACTCATACCCGCAACATTCAGGATTACAGCTCATTGGTCCAGGTGGTGCCGCGTTTTGCCTTGTTCATGACGTTGACCCTGTTTGCAGCGATGGGCTTGCCGGGTTCGGTGGGTTTCATTGCCGAATTGCATGCCGTTATCGGTGGCTATCAACAATGGGGCGGCTTGATGGTATTTTTTAGTCTGAGCATCCTGATCGGTTCTGCCTACGCCATTCGCACCATCGGCCTATTGTTCACCGGTCCGGTAAAGCCGCAGATGCGAGAGATCGAAGACTTGCGTACCCCCGAGTTATTGGCAGCCGGTTTACTGGTTACGGGTATTGTGTTCTTCGGTCTGCTGCCGGCGCCGCTGATTGACTTGTCGTCAGCGACCCTGGGCCACATGAGCAGCTTGATCAGTCAACGTATTCAATAGGATATTGCCATGCACGCAGCCCATGAATCCCTCGATAAACGTGAGCAGATCATCGCGTCACTGAATCATCTGGATCATGTCCTTCCTGGGCAAGGACCGATTCTTGATTTCGTCCACCACAATACTCTGCATGGTTACCAGCATCTGCCATTCGAGCAAGCACTGGCGGAATCCGAGGCGCTTACTGGTATTTGCGGCTATCTCCCTGAAGTACAAAACCGGGGATTTTATCAGCGCGGACGGATTAATGACCGGGATCTGTTTGCGGCACTCGCACATAACCCGCAGTTGCAGGCTGAGCAAGTCGTCTGTGCAGCGGGCGATTTAACGATTACGCGCAAGGATATTTATCGCATCGCCATGTTATTCGACTTGCAAGCCCTCACTGTCAGTCAGTTGAACTGGCAAATAGAAGAGTTGGATGCGCTGGGCACAGTGCAAGCCGATGTGCCTGAACAAGTCCGCAGGCGGCTGCTGGAAAACAGCCCTGACCAGAGCAATGCCATCAGGCAGTTGTGGGAAAGTATCTCGGATAAGTTGGGGTTGGAACAGGTTGCTCTGCATCCGGAGAACATGCTGGATTTATCACTGGATCAGGCCGAAGACTGGCTGGAGAAAATTCACTCCAGTGATCCGGATAGCAGCAGTCTTACGCTGCATCAGCGCATGCGGCAACAAGCCGCCGCTTCACTGGATGAGTTGCTGGCCCAACTCGGCGACAGCATTACCCTGCGCGGTTTTATCCTGGCATTGAGCGGGATCGACATTCTCTACTCCGTTCGCCCGCAATTGATACGCATCTGTGCGTCTGCCCTGGACGAAGGCATGGCCGCCTGGCAACTGCCAGAACGCAACCAGTTGGGTCTTTACGCTGCTTGGCGGGCAACGGCGCAATATGACGCGAATCCGTTTTTGCATGACTTGCCAGATTGGCAGCGGATTGTGGCCGAATCACCTGAAAATGCGGTCGATGCCATTATCCAGCAACTGACCCAACTGGAGATGCCGCATGATAAATGGGAAGGATATCTGCAGCGACTGGCGCTTGAGTTGCCGGGTTGGTCTGGAATTATCAACTGGCGGCAACATCACCCGCAATACCATGCCGAGAACGATGCGGCGCCGAAACTAGCGGATTATCTGGCTATCCGGCTGATTCTGGACAGACTCTGGCTTGATCAGGCTTGCCGTGAAACCTGGAAAATCGAAGCCAAACTGAGTTCGTTGCAATTCTATTTCAGTAAAAACCTGTCGGAATTCATGGTACGCAGGAAACTGTATCAGGGCGGCCTGCCTGAGTATCTGACCCAGCCGGCTGAATCATTGATAAGCCGCGCCGGTTCTGAACGGTATAAACAATCCGACTGGCAGCAGCTCGCCGATCTGGTCTGGACCTGGCAGTTCAGTCCGATGGCGGAAACCAACGCCGGAAGCTGCGGCTTTAATTGGGGCTGGCGTCTGTTCCGTTTATGCCAGCATCTGGGGCTCAACGCCGCATATGTTCAGCAACTGCAGCGAAAAGATTTGCAGCAGATGCTGGCGCTACTGGATGAATTTACCGCCACTGAGCGCAGCAAGGTCTGGCTTGATGCCTACGAGCATCATTACCGGGAAGATTTTTTTCAGGCATTGCGTGCCAATCGTAATCGCGGCCGCTGGGCCAGGCGCGATACTCGCCCGGATTCGCAACTCATATTCTGCATAGATGACCGTGAAGAAAGTATTCGTCGTCATCTGGAAGAATTCAATCCCGCCATTGAAACATTGGGTGCTGCCGGTTTTTTTGGCGTACCCATGAACTATAAAGGGCTGGATGATAACAGGGTAACGCCGTTATGTCCGATCGTGGTGACCCCGGCGCATGAGGTTCGGGAAGTGCCACGGGCGGGCAGCGAACAGTCACTGCTCTCGCATAACAACGGCCGTAAGACGTTACAACGGGTTGCCAATCTGCTGCATCAGGGTTTGCGCCGCAATCTGCTGTTGTCGCAAGCGGTTATCGATGCGGTTGCACCGATTACTCTGGCTGGATTGCTGGCAAAGATACTGTTCCCCAAACCACAGCAACATCTGCTTGCCGACATAAAGAAGCTGGTCTCGCCTGAAGTTGCGACTCAACTGATGTTTACTTCAATGGATAATGAGACAGTTGCGTCGCCGGCAAAACCTAAACTGGGTTTCACCGATAATGAACAAGCCGACCGGGTAGCAGGCTTTTTGCGCAATAGCGGTTTGACTTACGGGTTTGCGGAACTGGTTATTCTGGTAGGGCATGGTTCCATCAGCCAGAATAATCCACATTTGGCTGCTTATGACTGTGGTGCCTGCAGTGGCCGGCATGGCGGACCGAATGCCAGATTGTTCGCAGCAATGGCCAATCGTCCGGAGATACGCAAGCTGGTGGCAGCGCGCGGCATCAATATTCCGTCTGATACCTGGTTCATCGGCACTGAGCACAATACCTGCAATGAAGAATTCATTTGGTATGACCTTTGTGAGGTGCCTGCGGAACGACTACCCGCACTAAAGAAATTGCAACAGGAGATACAACACGGGCAGCACATGTCCGCACATGAGCGTTGCCGCAGACTGGCTTCCGCGCCGCGCAACCCGACGCCGGAGCAGGCACTGGCACATATAACAGAAAGAGCCACAGATTTCTCCCAAGCCCGTCCCGAACTTGGTCATGCGACTAATGCTGCTGCAGTTGTTGGCCGCCGTTCAGTAACACAGGGCGCATTCTTTGATCGCCGTGCGTTCCTGATTTCTTATGATCCGACGCAAGATCCGGAGGGCAAGATACTGGAAGGAATTCTGCTGGCCGTTGGGCCGGTCGGGGCAGGTATCAATCTGGAATATTATTTCTCCACCGTCAATAATGAACGCTTTGGATGCGGTACCAAGGTTCCGCATAACGTCACCGGTTTCTTCGCCGTAATGGAAGGCACCAGCAGTGATTTGCGTACCGGCCTGCCCAGGCAGATGATCGAGATACACGAAGCGGTGCGCCTGCTGATCGTGGTCGAGGCGAAGACTTCAGTGCTCGGGGAAATCTATGCGCGTCAAGCAAGTTTGCGCGAACTGATAGCTGGCGGCTGGGTGTTGTTGAGTGCAATAGATCCCGACAACGGTGAAATTTCCTTCTTCGAACGTGGCGTGGGTTTCGTCCCGTGGCAAGCTGAAGCAGTAGATTTGCCAGTTGTTGAAAAATCGCCGGATTGTTATCGGGATCAGACTCTCCCCGTTGCGCCGGTATTGATTAAACAGCCCGAATTTTCGGGGGCCTAAGCGGATGGATGCATTGGTCGCATTGATTCCATTGTTACCGCTGGTTGCTGCAGCTGTTATCGGTATAGGCCATTTGTTTGGCCAGATCAGCGGTGAAAGCGGTGAGCGCACGACAGCAAACATTGCTACCGGAGCTATTACTCTGTCCTGTGTGCTGGCGTTGACCCTGTTGGGCGCCGATCTGCTGGGTAAAAACACCGGCTCATTCAACGCGGGGCAGTGGCTGCGCAGTGGCACGCTGGGCATACAAGTAAGTTTTATCACCACTGGTTTCAGTATCATTCTGGCAGCGCTGTTTTCGATACTGCTGATTATTGTCACCCGTTTTTCAATCAACTACATGCACAGAGAAGCGGGATTTCACCGTTTCTTTTTCATTCTGAGCCTGTTTTCTTCGGCAATGCTGCTGCTGGTGCTGTCGGGTAATGCCATTGGCACTTTCATCGGCTGGGAAATTGCCGGGTTATGCTCCTACCTGTTGATATCCTATGCCTATGATCGCCCGGTTGCGGCCCTCAATGCAACCCGTGTATTCGTCACCAATCGCATCGGCGATGCCGGGTTCATTCTGGGAATAGGGGTCAGCTATCTCTATGCCAAGAGCATCGAATGGAGTAGTCTGAATGCGGTGGCAGAACAGTTGACCACCCCTACTGCCACTGTGATCGCGCTGTGTTTCGCCATAGCAGCTTTTGCAAAATCGGTACAATTACCATTCACCCCCTGGCTGGGACGGGCAATGGAAGGACCGACACCATCGAGTGCGGTGTTTTACGGCGCGGTCATGGTACATGCCGGGATCTATCTGGTAATTCTGCTGCAGCCCATCTTTGAACGCGCGCCATTTGTCATGGTTCTGCTGGCCGTGGTGGGACTAAGCACCGCCATCTATAGCTTTGTGGTCGGATTGACTCAAACCGATGTTAAAAGCTCGTTGTGTTTTGCTACATCCGGCCAACTGGGTTTGATGTTTCTGGAATGCGGTCTGGGTTTGTGGCAACTGGCCAGCTGGCATCTTTGCGCTCATGCTATTGTTCGTGGCTATCAGGTATTAACCGCACCATCGCTGATGCACAATGTACTCGGCAATCCGATCAAACCGGTTAGTCGCGATATTGCCGGACTGCGCTGGCTATATACCGCATCGATACAGCGTTTCTGGCTGGATCCGATTGCCGATCGGGCGTTAGTAAGACCGGTTCACGGACTCGGGCGCGATCTGGGCTATTTTGATGACCATATCGTCGATCGCATCATGGGTACACCTGCGCGCGCAGGCCGTGCCATATCGTCACTGGCGCAATTGGAAAAGAGAGTGCTGAGCGCCCAGTCGGAGCATGACCCCAATGAATTCAGTCGTAGCAGTGGTGTGGCCGGAAAACTGTTCCAATGGACAGCGGACATTTTCAACTGGTTTGAAGATCGCCTGGTATTGCGAGGCATAGGCATAGACGCGATCGACATGGGACGCCAGCTCGGATATGCCGCCAATAAATTTGAGAAATTGATACTGAAGCCTCGCTACCTGGTGGTGTTTGTAGCCATAGTGTTACTGCTTGCAGCTGCAATCTGAGGGACTGATGGCAATTACTCCTGTTATCCCCTGGTCAGAATCAGCAGCGTTTCCGTTGCTGACTATGCTGACGCTTATCCCGTTGACGACGCTGGTCGCTGTTCTGTTGTCACGTTCATCGTCGGTGGCATTGCGTATCGGTTTTGCCGGAACACTTTCGACGCTATTGCTCAGCTTCTACCTGCTGAGCGTTTTCGATGCTGATCGTCCTGGTATTCAACTGGCCGAAGAGATGCACAATCTGGGTTTTACCTACAGCGTGGGTGTTGACGGTGCCAATATACTGTTTATTCCACTGACGGCCATTTTTACACTGCTGGCCTTGATTTATACCTCAATCACCCGGCATGCCACTGATCGGGTATACATTGCCTGTTTGCTGGGTTATGAGGCTATCCTGATTGGTGCGTTCTCGGCGATGAATCTGATGCAGTTCTGGCTATGGTGTGTGCTGGAACTGATCCCGGTGGTGCTGCTGACGATTCGTGCCGGCACCGGGCAAAACCGGCGCTGGGTCGTCTCACTTTTGCTGCAGCACTGGCTGAGCGGATTGTTGATGACCCTGGCAGGTTTCATGTTGCTCGCCTTTGGCTTAATGAATGTAGTACCTGACGCCGAACTGACTTTTGACTGGCTGAAATTGAAAGAAGTCAGTAATGCGCAGTTACAGTATGGGTCACTGATCTTCTTTCTCCTGTTTTTTGGTTTTGCCATCCGCATGCCGATATTCCCGTTTCACGGCTGGCTGCCGGTATTGGCGGAACAAGGCACCGTCGCGAGCGTGGCCATTTTCCTGGGGGGCCTGAAACTGGGGGTTTACGGAGCCATTCGTTTTATCCTGCCGCTGATTCCGGAGGCCGCCGAACAATGGTCCGGATTTGTGCTGACACTGGGTTTAATCAGTATCGTTTACGGCGCGTTGCTGGCGCTGATGCAAATCAATATTCGCCGTTTGCTGGCCTTTGCCGTAGTCAGCCATACAGGCATGCTGGTCATCGGCATTTTTGATTTCAACAAATACGGCATGGAAGGCACTATCCTGTTATCCGTTGCTTATGGCCTTGCAACTGCGGGCATGTTTTTCAGTGTCGGTTTGATTTATGAGTGGACTCGTACTGCTATTATTCCGCGCCTGGGCGGGCTGTTTGATGCCAATATCACCATCGCATTCCTGTTCGTGATCTCTGCACTGACTACCATGGTCATGCCCGGCACCCCAGGGTTTGACGGCGCGCATCTGCTGATCGAGGGTACTGCCTCAAGATACGGTTGGCTGGTCGTTACTGCGATATTGCTGGGCAACCTCCTGGCTGCCGGTCTGCTGCTGCGTGCTTTTCAGCAGATGTTTGTTGCCGCGCCGAAACGATTTCTGCAACCCCACAGCAGTGCTCATAAACCCGCCAAGAAGGAACAGGTTATTGCAGTGGTAATTTGCTCATTATTGATCGGTACGGGTTTTTACACGACACCCTGGGTGCATGTGATAGACCAGAACGTAGTGGCCTCCATGAACGAGCTGGAGGCCTCCCTGCATCATGGTACACAACAGTCTGGCACGGTGACTGTGCCTGTCGGGGTTAAAGGCGGGCATAAATGAGTGAAGCTGGTTTCCCGCTGCTGAGCCTAGCCATTCTGTTGCCGCTGCTCGGTGCTCTTGCAGTCGGGATCACCCGCGACATAAAGCTGGCCAAGGGGATTGCGCTGGCAATCGCCGGTTGCGAACTGTTGCTGACGCTGCTGATAGTGCAGTCGTTCAACGCCGGTAGCGGCAGTTTCCAACTGGTCGAAAAGTATCCCTGGATACCGTTCCTGAATATCGATTATCTGGTCGGTGTTGATGGCATCTCAGTATTGTTCCTGCCAATGTCAGCGTTATTGACGCTGACAACGATCATTGCTTCGTGGAATTCGATACAGCATAACCCCCGCTTTCATTTTGCGTTATTGCTGGCATTGGAAGGAATCACCATCGGGGTGTTTACTTCACTGGATACGGTGTTGTTCTTTTTGTTCTGGGAACTGACGCTGCCGCCATTCTTCTTTTTAATCGGTTTATGGGGCATCGGTTCGCAACGCCGTGGTGCGGCAATGAAATACACGCTGTTTATGTTGTTTGGCGGGGTGCCGCTATTGCTTGCTTTCATCATACTGGCGATTAATCATGCCACTGTGGCGGGTGGAGTCATTCCCCATGCGCTCTCCTTCAGTTTGCCGGTCCTGCTGGAAACGCCCTTGCCAGATAATTTACAGATACTGGTTTTCTTGTTGCTACTGCTTGGCTTCGGTGTCAAAGCACCTCTGGTTCCCTTTCATACCTGGTTGCCGACTGCCGCAATGGAAGGTCCGGTACACGTAACGGCGATACTGACCGGTCTGAAGCTGGGCGCTTACGGTATCTTGCGTTTTGCCATGCCATTAGCCCCTGCTGCGGCTGTCGAATACAGTTGGATACTGGGCATTCTGGGTACGGTTACGCTTATATATGGTGCGCTGATTGCTTTGCAACAGACTAATCTGCGCCGTCTGCTGGCTTACGCCAGTATCAGCCACGTCGGTCTGGTCGTGGTTGGTATCGCGTCCTTGAATATACAGGGTCTGCAGGGTGCGGTTTTTCAATTGCTCAACTTCTCTTTGGTGGCCAGTTCACTGATACTGATTGTCGGCATGATTCAACACCGCCTGGGCAGTACCGAGATTATCCATTTGGGTGGCTTGGCCAAAGTGATGCCACGGCTGACCTGTTTCTACTTCCTGTTTACCCTGGCGAGTATCGGGGTACCGGGAACCAACGGGTTTCCCGCTGAACTGATGTTGATTATCGGTGCATTGAAAGCCCACTCCAGTCTGGGAGTTGCCGCGCTGGTCGGCGCAGTCCTCGGTGCTGCATACATGCTGTCCTATATCCGCCGTGCCTTTTTTGGTCCGATCACGCAATCCGTTGTCAGTCAGGCGCAGGATTTATACCCGCGAGAACTGGCTCTGTTATGTGTTCCTGCCTTGCTGGTTCTGGTGTTTGGGTTTTTCCCGGACAGTGTGCTGCATATCAATCAAATGGCGTCGGAAGTATGGTTGTCGCGGATACTTAATCCAGCTCCTTAGGGCGTAACCGTCAGTAGCCTTTTTGTCCCACAGCTCTTTTCTTTTGGGTTCTACATTCGTTATAATATTGTAACTAACATGGAGATAACCGTATGAATACCGGAACTGATTACCTGCTTGATTTGAATGCACGCCACTCGCGGGCTTTTATTGATTTGGCCATGGAGCGCCGCAGATACCGGGGCGAACATCCCACTGAAATAGCGGCGCTTAAATGCATGGATGGCAGGCTTAACCTGTCGGTCATGACACGAACCGCAGTCGGGATCATTCAACCTTTTCGCAATCTGGGTGGCAAGTTTGATCTGGGCTGGCCCTTCTTCCAGGCAACTCTGGATCAATGGGCGCAGTACTCCATCGGCCGCGGCAGGTGCTGCCTGATCTTTGTGACCTATCATTTTGCGCGCGGGGATACTCATCGTGGTTGCAGGGGATTCAATTACGATACCAATGCTGCCAGAGACACGGCTATAAAACTCAAGAATCAGTTTGAGCGTATTTATGGCAAGGGTGCCGTGGTGCCCATTGTGTGCGGGATTGAGACTGACCTTGATGCCTTGATCCTGCACGGCGAAGATGGTCGTGTTGTTGATCTGGCCGAAGTAAAGGAAGACTTATCCGGACTCGAATTGGAAGGTTTGCTGCGTTCGCTGTACCCCTCAATGCCGGAACGGATTCTCAAGGATATGATCCCGCTGGTTGAAGGAAACATCAAACACTCCCGAAAGATCCGCGCTTCCAACAGGCCGATCGAGGATGCCGAACACAAGGAATGGGTCTTGGGAGTGGGGCGCGGCTTTGACTGGCTGCATGCCATCAATACGGCTTTCATCGTCGGGCCGTTCGATCCGAATCTTTCTGATGCGATTGGAACTGCGGCCACACTGCTGAAAGGCAATATTGACGACGGCCGGGTTAACCCAAGCGGTATTGTGCTCATGACTTCGGCTGCTTACAGAGAAATTGGCCCCGAACGTGAACTGGCTAAAGAGAAAGCAAGATTCCTGAGCAAATTTGCGCTCGATGTTATCAAGGCCAAGGTTCCGGATCTGGTGCCTCACCTGAACATACTCACTGGATTCACTGATTTAAACACTAGAAAATTCGAAGTGCTGGAGCGTCTGGACAAGGTTTCCAACCCGGTGGCTTACAAAGTCGCTTAGTAGGCACCGCTTTTTTGTTTCGTTCACGCCAGATTCGCGCCGCATCGCGGCATAGGCTGAATTCCTATCCGCCGTGAGCAAGCCATCGCAGCAAAAATAGATGGTTGCAGATTGCCCACTTGACGGCGGAGGTTACGTCATCTATGAAATTAACAGGAAGCGTTCAATTCAGAATTATTTCCGGAGGAAGCCATGAATAACTCAATACCAATGAAACGATTCGAGATTGTTGTTGATGAAGAAAGGCTCAACGAGTTGATCGCGTTGCTGGGATCAACCGGTGTGCGTGGCTACACTTTCATCAAGCATACGGGCGGCCTCGGCTCGCGCGGCGAACGGCGTCCAGATGGCCTCTTTTTACAGGAAGAAAATGCCATGGTGATTCTCGCCTGCCAGGAAGAGCAGGCGCAGAAAGTGGTCGCGGCGCTACGTCCCAAGTTGAAGGAATTCGGCGGCATGTGCCTGATTTCGGACTGCCTCTGGGTTCAAGGACCTGCAGTTTCATATTAACCTGGTTTTTTACTCAAATTCCCCAGCCGTTCGACAAAACAGGGGCTGGAACCTATCTGTCTGGCAGTATTCATTGCAACCGACTTCCCGGTAGAGCCGGGTAGCGTCACGACTCACCGTACACCGCACTGTGGATGCGACGCTCCTGCCCTGTTCTATTCTTCTTGAGACCCTGTGATTATGGCTTAAGCTAGCAACATTTATTGTTCGATATCGTCGTGTTCTCGGCGAATATCTAGGTGAGGATTTTCTGGTGAATTTCACGAGATCAAAAGACTCGCCGTGGTGGGCGCGCAGTGTCGAAGAGACAGCCCAGGATATCGGCGCATCGATTAATGGCCTTAGCACGGCCGAGGCGACTGAGCGGCTTAAACATTTTGGTGCCAACGCACTCGAGGATAATGGTGCACCTAGCGTTGTTTCCTTACTGTTGCGACAGTTTGGCTCTCCCATTGTCCTGATCTTGATTGTCGCAGCGATTCTGTCGTTCGCGGTGCACGACCCGAGCGATGGGTTCATCATTCTCTTTATCGTTGCCGCCAGCGGTTTGCTGGGTTTCTGGCAGGAATTCCGTGCCGCGACGGTCGTCGCCAGCTTGCAGGAAATGGTCGAACTAAGTGCCATGGTCATGCGCGATGGTGCGGCAACCAGCGTACCGCGGGATGAGGTGGTGCCAGGTGATGTTGTTCTCCTTTCCGCAGGTTCTGGCGTACCTGCAGATTGCCGCTTGTTGGAATTACGTGATCTGTTCGTCAACGAGGCGACCCTGACTGGAGAGACATTCCCGGTCGAGAAGATTGCGGCTGATTTGCCGGCAGACACGCCGCTGGCACACCGCACCAATGCGCTGTTCCAGGGCACCCATGTGGTCAGTGGGAATGGCCGGGCTCTGGTCATACGAACGGGCCGCAACACGGAGTTTGGTGCGATTGCACAGCAGTTACGGACTCGGCCGGAGGAATCTGATTTCGAGCGCGGAGTGCGTCAATTTGGCACACTGCTGATCCGGCTGACGTTGATCCTCGTGATCCTGATCTTTGCCTTCAACGTCCTGTTGCAGCGGCCGGTCCTCGATTCGTTCCTGTTCGCGCTGGCGCTCGCTGTCGGCCTGACCCCAGAATTGCTGCCGGCGATCATCAGCGTAAATCTGGCCAGTGGGGCTCGCCGGATGGCTGCCAAGAAAGTCATCGTTAAACGACTCGTTTCGATCGAGAACTTTGGCAGCATGGACGTGCTGTGCTCGGACAAGACGGGCACGCTTACAGAAGGCAAGGTCAGCCTGGAAGGCGCGCTGGATGCAGAAGGGAATCCAAGCGAGCGTACGCTACGGCTGGCAGCAATCAATGCGGCATTCCAAACTGGATTTAACAACCCGATTGACGATGCCATCACGGTGGGGGCCGATCACGGGACTTTCGGCGCAGTGCGTCTTGACGAGATACCGTACGATTTCACACGCAAACGTCTGAGTGTGCTGGCGGCCATTGATGGACAAGCCGTACTCGTGACCAAGGGAGCGCTGTCACAGATGATCGATGCGTGTGTTACGGTGCAACTGGCCGACGGCCGAATTGTTCCCATTATGGGGCAGGAGCAGGCGATCCTTGAGCGCTATGCCGCGTTTAGTGCACGCGGGCTGCGCACGCTTGGAATTGCGGCAAAGTCATTGCCGGGGCGCTCCGCCGCCGGGCGAGAAGACGAGACAAATCTCACGTTTGTCGGCTTTTTGCTATTCGCGGATCCACCGAAAGCAGGGATTGCGGCAACGATCCTGGAGCTGCAAGGTCTTGGCATCGCGCTCAAGGTGATTACCGGGGACAATCAGTTGGTGGCGCGAGAAGTAGCCAGGCAGATCGGCCTGGTTGATGCGCGTATCGTGAGCGGGCAGGAACTGCGACAGGTAAGCGACGAGGCGCTGCCACAGTTGGCGCGGATGACAGACATTTTTGCCGAGGTTGAGCCGAACCAAAAAGAGCGCATCATCCGTGCACTCCGCAAGGCAGGCCACGTGGTTGGCTACCTGGGCGATGGCATCAACGATGCTCCAGCGCTGCACGCTGCGGACGTTGGCTTATCGGTTCAAGGCGCCGCAGATGTAGCGAAGGAAGCCGCCGACATCGTGTTGCTCGAGCCGGATCTCGCCGTGCTTGCTGCCGGTGTGCGTGCGGGCCGTGCAACCTTTGCGAATACCATGAAATACGTTTTCATGGCCACGAGCGCAAACTTCGGCAACATGTTCAGCATGGCCGGCGCATCGCTTTTCCTGCCTTTTCTGCCGCTGCTGCCAAAGCAGATCCTGCTCACTAATTTGATGACTGACTTGCCGGAAATGGCCATCGCCACGGATCAGGTAGATACCGAATCGGTCGAGCAGCCCCAGCGCTGGGATATGGAATTCATCCGCGACTTCATGCTCAAGTTCGGGTTGCTCAGTTCTGTTTTCGACTTCCTCACATTTGGAGTGTTGTTCTTCATCCTGGAAGCCTCTCCCGAGCTATTTCGCAGCGGCTGGTTCGTCGAATCTGTCGTGTCGGCTGCGCTGGTTGTGCTCGTCATTCGAACTCGCGGGCCATTCTGGAGGAGCAGGCCGTCCACGGCACTGACGCTGGCGACGCTGACTGTAGCCGCTGCCGCAGTCGCGCTCCCGTATACGCCGCTTGGCAACCTGTTTGGCTTTGTGCCGCTTCCGCCCCTTTTTCTCGGACTCATGGGGCTGATTGTGCTGGGGTACATCGGCTCAGCCGAAATCCTGAAGCAAACGTTCTACCGGCAGTACGAAAAAGGGAGTCGGGCTGCGGCCTAGCAGGCTGTTGCCTCTGGCTGCTATTCAGCCAACGCTGGCCCTCATTTCCGCGACGCATTCCCCAGTGATGCTGCCAGTTTCCGGTAGAAAGCAAGGCGCCGTGCGTTGATTTCCCCTGCTTCTGTCGCCTGCGCCAGCGCGCATCCGGGTTCGCCGGTGTGCCGGCAATTGCTGAATCTGCATTGCCCGAGGTAGGGGTGAAATTCGATGAATCCCCACGCCAAATCCGCTTCGTCAATATGATGCAGACCGAATTCCTGCATACCGGGGGAATCGATCAGGCGACTATTCTGATCGAGGTGGTAGAGCCGCGCGTGGGTGGTGGTGTGACGTCCAGTATCAAGTGCGACGGAAATCTCTGCAGTGGCACGTTCTGCAGCCGGGATGAGCGCATTGATGAGGGTGGATTTGCCCATGCCTGATTGTCCTACCAGCACACTGAGCTGGCCTTGCAGATACGGCAGCAGCGGTGTGACATCTGCCTTGGCGCTGAGCTGCAGCAGCGGATAACCCAGTTCCCGGTAAAGCAGGAGAGAAGCGGCGGCAGCACGCGTGGGATCAGCGAGGTCAGCCTTGTTGAGCACGATCAACGCTTTGATATGCTGGCTTTCGGCAGCGGCGAGGCAACGGTTCACCAGTTCTTCACTGAAGCTGGGAACGGCGGCTACCACGATGATGACCTGGGTGACGTTGGCGGCGATCAGTTTTTCGCGGAAAGCGTCACTGCGATACAGTAGCGCGGTACGTGGCAGAATGGTTTCGATTACACCTTGTCCGGGTGTGGTGGGCTGAATCAGCACCTGGTCGCCGCATGCCGCACCGCCTTTCTTGCCGCGCATCACGCAGGACCGGGTTACCTCGCTTGCGGTTTCAACCAGATAATGCCGACCGAATGCGGCGACTATCTGTCCTGCAACAGGTGAGGGTGAAACAGACGGGGAGTTGCGGGCCGGACTCAAATCTTGAACAGGGCATCGACCTTCGCCGCGCAAATGAAATCATTCTCGGACAGTCCATTGACGGCGTGAGTGGTGTATTCCACGCGGCATTTATTGTAGCCGACGGTGATGTCCGGGTGATGATCCTCGCGGTGCGAAACCCATGCGACCGCATTGACGAACGCCATGGTCTGATAATAATTCTTGAAATCGTAAGTTTTCCAGATTCGCTGGTCGAGAAGCTGCCAGCCCTCAAGCTGAGGCAGCAGCGTGGTGATTTCGCTGGGCGTGAGCGGCGGCATACCGCCTTCGCAGGGTTTGCATTGTTTGGTTGCGAGATCACAGACGGAAGTATTCATTGTTTCTCTCCTTTGTAAGGTGGAGGAACGGGTCGAGATTTCTGCGTCAATTATGCGCCAGGTTCTGCAGCCGCGCTATCCTTAACGCAGCAGGCGGATGAGAGTCATAAAATGCCGAATGCAGTGGGTCGGGAGTGAGCGTTGCGGCATTGTCCTGGTAGAGTTTTACCAATGCCCGGATGAGATCGGTGGCAGAGGCTTTGTGTGCGGCGTATTCGTCAGCTTCAAATTCGTGCTTGCGCGAATACAGGCTGGCCAGAGGCTGCAACAGGAACGTAAACACGGGCATCGCCAGGAAAAACAGCAATAGTGCCATTGCGGTTGAAGGTACGGCCGCAACGGTCACGCCCAATCCCTGATAGAACCAGTCCTGCTGCATCAGGTAGCCCAGTCCCCACAGGAACACCAGGCTCATGGCGAAAGTCCAGACGATGCGTTTCATGACGTGGCGGCGCTTGAAATGTCCCAGTTCATGCGCCAGCACTGCTTCGATTTCGGGTGCGTCGAGACGCGAAAGTAAAGTGTCGAAGAAAACGATACGCTTGGTTTTGCCGAAGCCGGTGAAATAAGCGTTGCCGTGACTGCTGCGGCGCGAGCCGTCCATCACGAACAGCCCGCTGGATTCGAAGCCGCATTTTTGCAGCAGTTGTTCGATACGCGCCTTGAGCGTAGCATCTGCCAGCGGCGTGAACTTGTTGAATAACGGCGCAATCCAGGTGGGGTAGATAGCCAGAACCAGCAGGTTGAATGCCATCCACGCGAACCAGACGTAGAGCCACCAGTGCGCACCCATCTCCGCCATCAGCCACAGTACCCCGAATAACAGCGGTATGCCGAGCAGCATGCCCAACGCAGTCTGCTTGATGAGATCGGCAAAGAACATGGCGGGCGTCATTTTATTGAAGCCGAATTGTTGTTCGATGACAAACGTGCGATAGTAAGTCAAGGGGATTTCTACTACACTCATCAGCAGCATGGTGCTGATGATCAGCGCTATGCCGTGGGTTATCGGGTAATTTGCTGAACTGCCGTCGAGCGGTATCGGGACACCCAGCCAGTCTGACCAGAAAGCGGCCAGAGCATTCAACCCGCCGCCGAGGGTAAGAGCCAGTAGCAATGCCGCTTCCAGAAATATGTTGAGATAACCGAGACGGGTTTTTGCGCAAGTATAGTCGGCTGCTTTCTGGTGCGCCGCCAGATCGATTTGCGCGGAAAAGTTGTCGGGCACGCTGGCGCGGTGGGCGCGGATATGGCGGATGTGCCGCGTTGCGAGCCACATGCGCACACAGGTGGTGAGCAGCAGGGCGGCAACAAAGACGGCAGTGAAGATTTGCATGGACAATTGAGACCAGAGGTTAGCAACGGGCAGTGAGCGTGACGGACTGCCAGCGGTATGACACAATTACACCCTGAAAATTCAGGGGAAGGGTCGGATTATGGCACAAGATAACGGTAACCTCATCTGGATCGACATGGAAATGAGCGGACTCAGTTCGGATCGCGATCGCATCATCGAAGTGGCCCTGGTCGTGACCGATTCGCAGTTGAATGTGGTGGCGGAGGCGCCGGTACTGGTGGTACATCAATCAGACGCGGTGCTGGATGGGATGGACAACTGGAATAAATCCACTCATGCCAAATCCGGTTTGATCGACAAGATCAAGGCGTCAACCCTGACAGAAGCCGAGGTGGAGACACGCATGCTTGCGTTTCTGCAGCAGCACGTTCCAGCCGGGATTTCTCCCATGTGCGGCAATTCCATCTGTCAGGACCGCCGCTTCCTGGCGCGTTCCATGCCGCAACTGGAGGCATATTTTCATTATCGCAATCTAGATGTGAGTACCCTGAAGGAACTGGTCAAACGCTGGAAGCCCGAGATTGCCGCAGGCTTGACCAAGCAAAGCAAGCACGAAGCGCTGGCGGATATTTACGATTCCATTGTCGAAATGAAGTATTACCGCGAGCATTTCCTCAGAGCGTAGCAGAGTGATGCGAAATTTACTTTCCTGCTTGCAACCTACTGTCTAGCCCCCGTCAAGGAGAGTTACGTATGTCCTCCGGCACTGTATTCAACCTCGCAGTCAATCCAAAAATCCCCCACCGGCTGGTCCGCCTGGAGGAGTTAGCCAACAATCTCTGGTACAGTTGGGATCGCTCAACGCGCTCGCTGTTTTCCCGTTTGCATCCCGGTTTATGGGGGGCAGTGGGGCATAATCCCAAGGCTTTTCTTAAACGCGTGGACGAATCCCTGCTATTGGAAGCCGCAGAGGATCAGGTATTTCTCGCCAATTACAACAGCATTTTATCGTCCTACGATTCTTATCATTCCGAACCGTTACGGCATAACGGCGCCGAAGGTCTGCGTCCGCATGACCAGGTAGCGTACTTCTGTTTCGAGTTTGGTTTTCACGAGAGCTTTCCGATTTATTCCGGTGGCCTTGGCATCCTGGCTGGCGACCACTGCAAGGCGGCGAGCGATCTGCGCCTGCCGTTTGTCGGTGTCGGCCTGCTCTATCGTCAGGGCTATTTCTTCCAGACTATCGATAACCAGGGTAACCAGCAGGTCACCTACACCGATTCGGATTTCGAGGACTTGCCAGCGGCACCGGTACTGCATGCAGATGGCTCGGAGGTGCGGGTCGAAGTGGAATTGCCGCAGCGCAAGGTGGTGATAAAAGTATGGCAAGCGCAGGTGGGCCATGTGACGCTGTATCTGCTGGATACCGATTTGCCGGAGAATTCCTCGCAGGACCGAGACATTACCCATCAGCTCTATGGTGGCGACAAAGCCATGCGTATCGAGCAGGAAATCATACTCGGTGTCGGTGGCGTGCGCGCATTGCAGGCGGTGGGCAGGCGGCCGACGGTGTGGCACATCAACGAAGGTCATGCGGCATTCATGATGCTGGAACGCATGCGCAATCTGGTGCAGCAGGGTCTGGATTTCGCCAGCGCACTGGAAGCGGTGGCAGTGAACACGGTGTTCACCACCCATACCGCAGTACCGGCGGGGCATGACCATTTCAACGCAGACATGATGCAGACATATTTCGAGGGATTCTACCGTGATCTCGGCATCGCTCGCGAAGAGTTCATGGCACTGGGCCGCGTTCCCGACGGTCCGGATTTCAACATGACCGCGCTCGCCATCCGCAGTTCGCGCTCGCATAACGGTGTGAGCAGGATCCACGGTCATGTGTCGGCGCGCATTTGCCAGGATTTGTGGCCGCAGATCGAGCCGGAAGAGAATCCAATGGGGTATATCACCAACGGCGTGCATGTGCCGACGTTCCTGGCGCAGGAATGGTCCGATCTGTTCGACCGCCATCTCGGCCATGAGTGGCGCAACAAACTGTGCGACGCCGAGTATTGGTCGCGCATCGAGACGATACCCGACCACCAGTTCTGGAGCGTGCGGCAATCGCTGAAATCACAAATGCTTTATGGCGTACGTTCCCACCTCGCCGTACAGAATTCCCGTAACCATGGTTCTGAGGCGCATCTCGACCGATTGCTCAAGCTCACCGATCCGATTAATCCGAATATCCTGACCATCGGTTTTGCCCGCCGTTTCGCCACTTATAAACGCGCCACGCTGCTATTCGAGAATCTCGACTGGCTGCGTAAAATCATCCTTGACCAGGAACGCCCGGTATTGTTTATTTTTGCCGGCAAGGCGCACCCAGCGGATATTCCCGGACAGGATTTGATCCGGCGTATCAGCCAGGTCGCACGCCTGCCGGAATTTGAAGGGCGGCTGCTGTTGATCGCGGGCTATGATCTGCGGCTTGCGCGGCGGTTGGTGGCGGGGGTGGATGTGTGGCTCAATAACCCGGTGTACCCGTTGGAAGCAAGCGGCACTTCCGGGATGAAAGCGGGCATCAACGGGACGATTAACCTGAGCGTGCTCGATGGCTGGTGGGGAGAAGGCTACGATGGCAAGAATGGCTGGGCCATCAAGCCGGGACCGGAGGATATGCCGCCCACGCTGCGCGACCAGGAAGAGAGCCAGACTCTCTACGAAATCCTGCAGGATCGGGTGGTGCCGCTCTATTATCATCGCGACAAGCTCGGTTACTCGCCCGAGTGGGTGAGAATGGCCAAGCATTCGATGATGTCATTGCTGCCGCGCTACAATGCCACGCGCATGCTGGGCGAGTACCTGAACAACTTCTATCTGCCGGCGAGCAACCAGGGTGCGCTCTATACCGAGAATGGCTTTGATGGCGCCAGAAAAGTTGCCGCCTGGAAAACCCATGTGAGAAATGCATGGGGTGGAGTGACGCTGCGTCGGCTGGATACCCCATGCAAGCGCATCAGTTTTGGTGATGTCGTACATTTCAGTATCGCCGCAAGACTGAACGGCCTGCAGCCCGAGGATGTGGTGGCGGAACTGTTGGTTTGCCGTCAGTTCAAGGGCAGCAAGCCATGCGATTTCAAGCACTTCAGGTTCGAAGCCAGCGGTGTCGAGGAATCGGGCGAGCATCTGTTTGAACTGAATCTCGCTCCGGAACTATGCGGCAGGCTGGAATATTACATCCGTATTTATCCATATCAGCCGCTGCTGACACATCCGCTGGAAATGGGCCTGATGGCATGGCTGTAGGGTGATGCTGGGGAGTAGTGAGTGGAAAGTAGGGAGTGGGGAGGCACTACATTTTCCGCTGCCGTTTGGATGTGGCCGGTTTGGCGCGCGCCTGTTTCGATAGCCTGGATGCTAGCGACAGGTAGATTTCATGGTAGGCCGCAGCGCTGGGGCGCCAACTGAAATCTTTGGCCATGCCGTTCCTCTGCAAGCGGTGCCAGGTTGGTTTGTCTTGGTAGGCGATGCTGACACGACGGATGGCGGCGAGGAAATTGCCGGGGGTCATGGGGTGGAACAGAAAACCGCTGGCGCTTCCGTCGGCCAGCGTTGCCGGGGTGCAATCCACCACCGTGTCGAGCAGACCACCGGTGGCATGTACCACGGGTGGCGTGCCGTAGCGTTGGCTGTACATCTGGTTCAAACCGCAAGGTTCGAAGCGCGATGGCATCAGGAAGCTGTCGGCGCCGGCCTCGATCAAGTGTGACAGCGCCTCGTCAAAGCCGATGCGCACCGCGATTTTCCCAGGGTGAGTTTTTGCCAGCAGCGCTAACCGCTGTTCCAGTGCCGCTTCGCCGTTGCCCAGGATGACCAGTTGTGCGGGAAGCCTGGTCAGTTGCGGTACGACCTGCAGCAGCAGGTCGTAGCCTTTCTGGTGAGTGAAACGGCTCACTGCCCCAAACAACAAAATATCTGGATCGACCGTGAGTCCCAGCGCCTGCTGCAATGCGCGTTTGTTGGCGGCTTTGGCGGCAAGCCTGCGGGCAGTGTAATTGCGCGCAAGACAGGGGTCGGTGGCGGGATCCCATTCAACGGTGTCGATGCCATTGACGATGCCGCTGAGATGTTTGCGGCGTCCCGCCAGCAACCCTTGCAAGCCGAAACCCAGTGGCGCCGTCTGGATTTCTCTGGCATAGGTGGGACTGACGCTGACGATGTGGTCGGCATAATAGAGTCCGGCCTTGAGAAATGACATTTTGCCGTGGTATTCAACACCGTTGACGTCGAAGCTGGCGGCAGGCAGCCCCAGTTGGGTTACGCTGCCGGGCGGGAATACCCCCTGAAAAGCGAGATTGTGCACCGTCATCAGGGATGCCGCTTTTGTTCCCCGATGAAAATACAGATATGCCGGCGTGAGGCCGCTTTGCCAGTCATTGCAGTGGACCACCTGCGGGCGCCAGGCGAGCGGACTGTCATCGCATGCCAGAATTGCGCCGACTTTTGCGAGCAGACCGAAACGCAGTGCGTTATCCGGCCAGTCGCGCCCGGCTGCATCCAGGTATGGACCGCCTTCGCGCCGGTAAAGGCCGGGGCAGTCGATGATGAATGCGGGAACGTCTGTGGACGCACTTACCGGCAGTCTGGCGGATAACAGCACGGCTGGCGGAAATTGCGCCAGATCACTCAGCTCTGCTACCTTGCGTTTATGTTTGAGTCCCGCCAGCACTTGCGGGTAACCGGGGATCAGCAGGCGCACATCCACCCCCAATTGCCGCAGCGCCGCCGGCAGTGCTGCGCTGACGTCACCCAGACCGCCGGTTTTACTCAGAGGATGGACTTCGGATGTGATGAACAGGATGCTAGTGGATGACGTGGGTGGCATGGAGTGAATTGGTATGTTTAGCTTATCTGTCGCTCTGTTGCTAACAGTTTGCCTTGAAATAATTCATTAATCCGTTGGTGGAGGCATCATGGGCGGTCACTGGTTCATCCTGCTCCAGTTCGGCCAGAATTTTCCCGGCCAGTTCTTTGCCCAGTTCCACTCCCCATTGATCGAATGGGTTTACGTTCCAGACCACGCTTTGTACAAATACCTTGTGTTCGTACAGGGCGAGGAGCGACCCCAGGGTCTGGGGATCCAGTTGCCTGAACAGGACGGAAGTGGTGGCATGGTTGCCGGGGAAAGCCTTGTGCGGCAGCAGTTTCTCCAGTGGTTCTCCTGTCATCCCCTGGGCTGCGAGTTCGGTACGGACTTCGCTTGCGTTCTTGCCGCGCATCAGCGCTTCGGTCTGGGCAAAGAAATTGGCCAGCAACAGGCGATGATGGTTGTCGACGGGATTATGGCTTTGGCAGGGCGCCAGGAAATCTGCCGAGATGGTTTGCGTACCTTGGTGCAGTAACTGGTAGAAAGCATGCTGCCCGTTGGTTCCCGGTTCACCCCATACCACCACGCCGGTGCTGTAGTCCACCGTGTTACCGTCGCGGTCTGTGCGCTTGCCGTTGCTCTCCATTTCCAGTTGTTGCAGATAAGCCGGGAAGCGCTGCAGATATTGATCGTAAGGCAGCACCGCATGGGTTGTGGCGCCGCAGAAATTGATCTGCCAGATGCCGATGAGGCCGAGTATGACCGGCAGGTTCTGTTCCAGCGGCGTGCTGCTGAAATGCCGGTCCATTCCCCTTGCCCCGGCGAGTAGCGCATAGAAATTTTCCATGCCGATCGCAAGTGCAATCGGCAGGCCGATGGCCGACCACAGCGAATAGCGTCCGCCCACCCAATCCCAGAACTCGAACATGTTGCCGGAATCGATGCCGAATTTCTCCACCTCCGCACGGTTGGCGGAGACCGCAACGAAATGGGTGGCGACATCCTGTTCCTTGCCGCCATGGGCAAGAAACCATTCCCGCGCGGCGCGGGCATTAGCCATGGTTTCCTGGGTAGTGAAAGTTTTCGAGGCGATGATAAATAGCGTGGTTTCCGGGTTCAACTGCCCCAGCGTTTCAGCAAGCTGGGTGCCGTCGATGTTGGAAACGAAGTGTGGCATGAGATGGGGCGAGCCATAAGGCCGGAGTGCTGCGACCACCATTGCCGGTCCGAGATCGGAACCGCCGATGCCGATATTGACCACATCGGTGAAGCGATTGCCGGTGTAGCCTTTCAACTCGCCGCTGCGCACAGTGTTCGAGTATTGTTCCATCTGCGTCAGCACCCGTTTGACCGCGGGCATGACATCGACCCCGTCCACCAGCACCGAGTTCTCACCGCGCAGTGCAACATGCAGGGCGGCACGGCCCTCGGTATTGTTTATTTTCTCTCCGTGGAACATCTGCGCGATCCAGTCCTCCAGCCCTTGCTGGCGGGCGAGTGCTAACAACAGGGTAATGGTCTCCCCGCTGACGGGATGCTTGGAATAGTCCAGCAGCATATCGTTAAACCGCAACGAGAATTTGTCGAAGCGCTGCTTATCCTGTGCAAATAACTCGCGCAAATGCTGCCCTGCCATGACTGGCTGGTGGGCCTGCAATGCAAGCCAGGCAGGGGACAGGGTGAGAGTGGACATGTTGCTTTGTTCCTGATTGTGGAAAATTTTAGGGTTATCCTAAATCCGGCAGTTGAACAGGGTAGAGTGTGCGGTTTTTGGTGTGCAGGGAAAGGCGCAGCGACGCGGAATGGTCATTCCATTCCAAGGAGTTGCAACGCAGCCATGTTCTGCAAAAATCGTGCAATTTGCCCTGTAGCGGACTCACCCAAAAGGCGAGGATCAAGCACTGTAAAAAATTTCTATGAGTCATGCTGTTAGACTAAAAAATAAGCGATTAACTGCCGGATTTAGGATTATAGACGTTCGAATATTGCCGCGATGCCCTGACCGCCGCCAATGCACATGGTTACCAGCGCATAGCGTCCACCGCTGCGGTGCAGTTCGTAAATCGCCTTGACCGTAAGGATGCAACCGGTTGCGCCGATGGGGTGCCCCAGTGCCACCGCTCCGCCGTTGGGATTGGTTTTTAGCGGATCAAAATGCAACTCTCTCGCCACTGCGCATGCTTGAGCAGCAAAAGCTTCGTTGGATTCAATCACATCCATGTCGGCCACCGTGAGGCCGGCGCGATTCATGGCATTCTGCACTGCCGGTACCGGACCGATGCCCATGTATTTCGGATCAACCCCGGCGTGGGCATAGGACACCAGTCGCGCCATCGGTTTGAGGCCGCGCTTCTCGGCGGCACTGCGCTCCATCAGCACCACCGCCGCCGCGCTGTCGTTGATGCCGGAAGTGTTGCCGGCCGTGATTGTGCCGTCTTTCTGGAACACCGGGCGCAACCCGGCCAGACCTTCGATACTCACATCCGCGCGCGGATGCTCGTCGACGTCAAAAATTGTCGTACCTCTACGGGTTTCCAATTCAATGGGCAGAATTTGTTCCTTGAAATAACCATTCCTGATGGCATCGACGGCGCGCCGGTGGCTTTCCAGCGCGAAGGCGTCCTGCTCTGCGCGGCTGATGCCCCACTTGGCGGCGATGTTTTCCGCAGTAACTCCCATGTGCACGTTGTCGAACGGGTCGGTCAGTGCGCCTACCATCATGTCCACGGTGCCGCCGTCGTTCATGCGCTGCCCCCAGCGCAGTGCCGGCAGCAGATATCCGCCGCGACTCATGGATTCCGCGCCGCCGGCAACGGCTGCATCGGTGTCGCTCAGCAGGATGGTTTGCGCGGCGGAGATGATGGCCTGCAGGCCGCTGCCGCACAAGCGATTCAGGGTCAGTGCGGCGGTGCTCTGCGGCAGGCCGCCGTTGATGCAAGCCACCCGCGCAAGATATAGGTCGCGGGCCTCGCCGTGGATCACGTTGCCAAAAACCAGATGTCCGGCTTCGTTGGGATCGATCCCAGCGCGGGCTACTGCCACGCGCACCACTGTTGCCGCCAGTTCTGTGGCAGCAACATCCTTGAGTGCGCCGCCGTAATCGCCGATGGCGGTACGGACGCCGCTCAATATCACCACTTCCCGTGCTTTCATGAAGTTCTCTCTGGCCGTTCAAAAAATGCTGTTTTATCCGTGCGCATTCGTGGCCAGGTTTCCCCGGATCACTTGCCCACCTCGATCGTTACTGCCGCGCTGCTGCCTAGGGAGAGAATGATCCCCGTCAGCGGCGGCAGCGTGATGACAATAGAATCCGGCAGCCCCATCCATGACTCGCCGCTGGTGGCGAGATGTCCCAGGTTGCCCAGATTGCTGCCGCCGTAGTAGGTGGAATCGCTGTTGAATATTTCTTGATAATTTCCCGCAACAGGAACACCGATACGATAGCCCACCCGCGGTACCGGGGTGAAATTAAGCGCGATCAGCACGAATGAACCATCCTGTGCGCGGCGCAGGTAAATGATTACGGAATTATCGGCATCGTGGCAGTCGATCCAGGCAAAGCCTTCTGGCGAGAAATCCAGTTGATACAATGCAGGAGTATTGTTGTAGAGATGATTGAGGTCACGCAACACCGCCTGTATACCGCAGTGCTGTTCGTATTTTAGTAGACTCCAGTCCAGCTCCCGGCTGGCATTCCATTCGCGCCCCTGGGCGAATTCGTTGCCCATGAAATTGAGTTTCTTGCCGGGGTAAGTCATTTGATAAGCAAACAGCAGGCGCAGGTTGGCGAATTTCTGCCAAGCGTCACCCGGCATTTTGTCCAGCAGCGAGCCCTTGCCATGCACCACTTCATCATGCGAAAACGGCAGCATAAAATTTTCGGTATAGGCATAGAGCTGGCCGAAAGTGAGCCGGTTATGATGGAACCGCCGGTGCACCGGGTTTTGCAGCATGTAGGCAAGCGTATCGTTCATCCAGCCCATGTTCCACTTCATCGAGAATCCCAGTCCGCCAGCATAGGTGGGATGCGACACCCCCGGCCATGCGGTGGATTCCTCAGCCAGCGTCAGCGCCCCGGGGAATTCTTCATGCACCATGATGTTCAATTCACGCAGGAATTCGATGGCCTCGAGGTTTTCCCTGCCGCCATATTTGTTGGGCAACCATTCGTCCTGCTTGCGGGAATAGTCCAGATAGAGCATGGATGCAACCGCGTCCACCCGCAGTCCGTCAAAATGAAATTCCGCTAACCAGTAATGGGCGCTGGATAGCAGAAACGATTTAACTTCGTTACGCCCGAAATTGAAAATATAGGTGCCCCAGTCCTGGTGAAATCCCAGGCGCGGGTCTTCGTGTTCGTATAGTGCGGTGCCGTCAAAACGGGACAGGGCAAAGGCGTCCTGCGGAAAGTGTGCCGGCACCCAGTCGAGTATCACACCGATCCCCGCCTGATGGCAGGCATCGATAAAGAATTTCAGATCATCCGGCGGGCCATAGCGGCTGGTGGCGGCGAAATAGCCGGTGGTCTGGTAACCCCAGGATTCATCGAGCGGATGTTCCGATACCGGTAGCAGTTCGATATGGGTATGGCCCATTTCCAGCACGTAGGGAATCAGGTGCTGGGCAAGCTCGCGATAAGTATAGAAGCGTCCATCCGGATGCCGTTTCCACGATCCGGCATGAATTTCGTAGATATTCAGCGGCGCGTGCAGCCAGTCCCACTCTGCGCGGTTTGCCAGCCAGCCGCTATCCCGCCAGTTGATAATATCGGCAGCGGGGGTACGCGCGGCAGTGCCGGGGCGCAGTTCGTAGCGCGTGGCATAAGGGTCGGTTTTCAGCACGACTTCGCCGCTATCGCGGTTGCGGATCTCGTACTTGTAGAGTGAGTCCGGCGGCAGGCCCGGGATAAACAGTTCCCAGACACCGCTGGAGCCGTGTACCGCCATCGGATGCACTCGCCCATCCCAGCGGTTGAAATCACCTACTACGCTGATGCGTTCAGCATTGGGTGCCCACACCGAAAAACATACCCCTGCGACACCGTGGATTTCAGCAATACGGGCGCCCAGGGTGCGGTACGCCTGCCGTAACCGGCCTTCGTTGAACAGATGCAAGTCATGAGCGGAAATTTGTGGCGGGAATGCGTAAGCATCATAAGTTTCATATACTGTGGCATTCCGCGCTGCGTCATGTTCCTCAACGCGCAGCAGATAGGGCATGGCGGGCAGAATCGCGCTGTGCCATTCGAAAATCCCGCTGGGATGGGCGTACGCCATCGGCTCAAAACCGTCGGCTGTTTTGATCCAGACGTTGCTGGCGTGGGGACGGAACACCCGCACCAGGCCGTGGTCTTGCTGCATGTGGGCGCCAAGAAAAGTGAAAGGATCGTGCAGCCGTGCTGCCAGTAGCGCTTTCAGCAGCGGCGCAACTTTAACGGAGGTGACGGGTTTCACGAGGCTGGGTTGCATGAGCGGGATTATAGCTTGCATGTGACCGTTGATTCAGAGCAAATTTCATTGTGGGAAAGTGCCATAATGTGAAAATATTATATGCTGAAGCGCGGTGCCATAATCAAGGGAGCAATATATGCCTGAGAACTCTTACCCGATGAAGCACGATGCTGATCTGCGTGTTCACAGCCAGATTACACGTAATGCGATAGCGCTGATACTGGCGGGTGGACGCGGTAGCCGCCTGCAGCAACTCACTGATTGGCGCGCGAAGCCCGCAGTGCCATTCGGCGGCAAGTTTCGCATCATTGATTTTCCCCTTTCCAATTGTGTCAATTCCGGTATCCGCCGCATCGGTGTTGCCACCCAGTACAAGGCACAGAGCTTGATAAGACATATCCAGCACGGCTGGGGTTTTCTTGATGGCCGCTTCAATGAGTTCGTCGAATTGCTACCTGCACAGCAGCGGATTGAGGAGACCTGGTACCAGGGAACTGCCGATGCGGTATTCCAGAATCTTGACATCCTGCGCCGCCATGAGCCGAAACACGTGCTGATTCTGGGGGGCGATCACGTTTATAAAATGGACTACAGCAAGCTGCTGGCCGAGCATGTGGAAAAATCTGCCGATATGACCGTGGCCTGCCTGGAAGTGCCGCTGGAAGAGGCGAGTGGCTTCGGTGTCATGAGCGTCAATGATGAATGGCGTATCACCAGTTTTGCTGAAAAACCCGCGAACCCTGCACCTATTCCCGGTCAGCCGGGGCAGGCGCTCGTCAGCATGGGCATTTACGTGTTCAACGCCGCGTTTCTTTTCGAACAATTGATTCGCGACCATGATGACCGCAACTCATCCCACGATTTCGGCAAGGATCTGATTCCGTACCTGGTGCCCCACCATCGGGTATTTGCCCACCGTTTTTTTGACAGTTGCGTCAACATGGTCTCGGGTGTACCGTACTGGCGGGACGTGGGTACGGTCGATGCTTACTGGGAGGCCAATCTTGATCTCACCCATGTGACCCCGGAGCTCAACCTATACGATGAGGACTGGCCGATCTGGACTCACCAGGAACAACTGCCGCCCGCCAAGTTTGTGTTTGATGACGAGGACCGGCGCGGCCAGGCGCTGGATTCGATGGTGTCGGGCGGTTGCATCATCAGCGGTGCGACGGTACGCCGCTCAATACTATTCTCCAATGTGCAAGTCCGCAGCTACAGCAGTATCGAGGACTCGGTGATATTGCCCAACGTCGACATCGCCCGGCATGCGCGCCTGCGGCGGGTGGTAGTAGACAAGAATTGCATGATTCCTGAAGGACTGACGGTGGGGTTTGATCCGGAGGAAGACCGCAAGCGGTTTTATGTCACTGATAAAGGCATCACGCTCATTACCCCGGAAATGCTCGGGCAGAATGTGCATTATGTCAGGTAGCCGGATGGCTGAAGATCACAAATAGGGTATGATTTTCGCTACCTGAAGTTGTCCCGCTGAGTTTTCAGAGAGTTTCTACCGTAAATGCAACCACTAAACCTTGTCCTGCTGTGGCACATGCACCAGCCGGATTACCGTAATTACAAGACCGGCGAATTTACGCTGCCGTGGGTGTATCTGCATGCCATCAAGGATTACACCGACATGGCGCATCACCTTGAGGCGCATCCGCGCATCAAGGCAGTCGTGAATTTTGTGCCGGTGTTGCTGGACCAGCTGGAAGATTACGCCGCACAGTTCGCCCTGGGGCGGATGCGCGATCCGCTATTGCGCTTGCTGGCCAACCCAGACCTGGAGCAGGTATCCGCGAGCGACTGTCTGCATGTATTCGATAGTTGCTTTAGCAGCAACCATGCCACCATGATGCAGCCGTATCCGGCGTACCAACGCCTGTATGATCTGCACGAAACGCTGCGTGGACATGGCGAGGCCCAATTGGCTTATCTTTCCGGTCAATACCTGGCGGACTTGCTGGTGTGGTATCACCTGGCATGGACCGGCGAGAGTGTGCGCCGAGGCAATGAGGTGGTGGCGCGATTGATGGCGCAAGGCGGGAATTTTAGCCACGCTGACCGGGTTGAATTGTTTAATCTGATTGGAGAATTGATTCAGGGGTTGATTCCGCGCTACCGCAAGCTGGCCGAGTCGGGTCAGATCGAGCTGTCCACTACGCCGCATTACCATCCACTCTCGCCGCTGCTGATTGATTTTTCTTCGGCCCGTGACAGTCTGCCCGGTGTTGTTTTGCCGACGGAAGAGGTTTATCCGGGGGGGCGCAGCCGTGTCGCATTTCATCTGACATCGGCGATCGAGAGCCATGCGCGGCGCTTCGGCATCAAACCTACTGGCGTATGGCCGGCGGAAGGCGCGGTATCGTCGCCATTGCTGGAAATCCTGGCAGAGCACGGCTGTCAATGGAGTGCCAGCAGCGAGGGCGTGCTGGTCAATAGTTTGCACAAATCATATCCTGACAAGCCGTTGCCGGAGCGAGGCCGTTATCTTTACCGCCCCTACCGGGTGCAGGGGAGAGCCGATGGCATGACCTGTTTTTTCCGTGACGATAAACTATCGGACATGATCGGTTTCGAGTATGCCAAATGGTTTGGACGCGATGCCGCCGAGCATCTGGTGCACTCGTTGGAAGAAATCAGCCGTGCTGCCCCAGCGGAAGAGAGCCCAGTGGTGAGCGTGATTCTGGATGGTGAGAATGCCTGGGAATACTATCCTTACAACGGCTATTATTTTTTTAATGATCTTTATGAAATTCTTGAAAATCATTCTTCAGTCCGCACCACTACTTACCGCGATTATGTCGCATCCCCAGAGTTTGCCGACGCCGTCGTGCTACCAGTACTGGCGGCGGGTAGCTGGGTGTACGGGACATTTTCCACCTGGATCGGTGACCACGACAAAAACCATGCGTGGGACCTGTTATGCGCCGCCAAGCATAGCTACGATCTGGTGATGCAAAGCGGGCGCCTGACGGACGAGGAAAAGGCCGCAGCCGGACGGCAACTGGCTTCCTGCGAAAGCTCAGACTGGTTCTGGTGGCTGGGTGATTACAATCCGCCGAATGTGGTGGAGGGGTTTGATAAGCTGTTTCGCGACAATCTGGCCAATCTTTACAGTTTGCTGAAACTGCCGGTACCGGCAGCGGTGCTTAAGCCTATCAGTCATGGTAGCGGACATCCCGAGTCGGGCGGTACGATGCGGCGGGCGACGCAGGAATAATCTGATGTCCCCACCCATTTCTCTGCTTTTCGGCGTTCATGCTCACCAGCCTGTCGGCAACTTTCCAGAAGTGCTGGCCGATGCACACCTGCGCTGTTACCAACCCTTTCTGCGGATACTCTACCGCTACCCGGATTTCCACTTTGCGGTACATTTTTCCGGCTGGTTGCTGGATTATCTGATCGAACATTATCCGCAAGACATGGCACTGTTGCGGGAAATGGTGACGCGGGGGCAAGTGGAATTATTCGGTGCGGGCGACACCGAGCCGGTGCTGGCAGTGATCCCCAACCGTGATCGCATCGGGCAAATTCAGACTTTTTCTGACAAGCTGGAAATGAAATTAGGCCAGCGCCCCCAGGGTGCGTGGCTGACAGAGCGGGTGTGGGAAGCAACGGTAGTTCCGGCGCTGGCCGATTGCGGCATACGCTATGTGATTGTGGACGACTATCATTTTCTTTGCACCGGTAAAACGGTAGCGGAATTGAATGGTTATTTCACCACCGAGGAGGATGGACGCACGCTGGACCTGTTTCCCATTTCCGAAACCTTACGCTACAAGCTGCCGTTTTCTCCGGCCCACGAAGCGGTGGCGTACATCGAGTCTCTGGCCGAGGGCAGTACCGCAGACGGCGGCAATGCAGCGGTTTATTTCGATGACATCGAAAAATTCGGCATTTGGCCGGAAACTTACCAATGGGTATACGAAAAAGGCTGGCTCGACCAATTCATCCAAGGTGTGCTGGCCTCACCAAAAATCCGCACCCGGCACTACCGCGATTATCATGCCAGCGAAAAGACTCGTGGCATAGTCTATCTGCCCACCACCTCTTACATTGAGATGAACGAGTGGACACTTCCTGCGCAACCAGCCAATGCCTACGCCGATTTGGTGCAGCAGGCAAAAACGGACGGCCGCTACGAACACGATAAAGCGTTTCTGCGCGGCGGCATCTGGAAGAATTTCTTTTCGCTCTATCCCGAGTCCAACTGGATGCACAAGCGCATGCTGGGGCTTTCCGCGCGTCTTGCCACGCTGCCGCAGACGCAGCGCACTGCCGCCATGCAGCAGAAGTTGTACGAGTCTCAGGCCAACGACGCTTACTGGCATGGTTTGTTTGGCGGCCTGTATCTGCCGCACCTGCGCCGCGCCGTATATAACGACATGGTCGCCCTGGAAGCGATGCTCGATGCCTGTGCGCCGCGTCCGATGCGTTTCATGGAAGATACCGATCTTGACGGGGTGGATGAGGCATATCTGCAGAATGGCGTGCTCCAGGCGGTGTTGAAACTCGACGGTAATGCCTGTATCTGCGAACTTGATGCCTATGCATTCAATCACAACTTCGGTGATACCTTGCGGCGCCAGGCCGAGCATTATTACCGCCGGATTCAACAGGGTGAGGGAGGCGGACACGGGCACAGTGATGCAGGCATTGCCTCGGCGCACGAGCGCGTCAATTTCAAGCATGAAATAAATGCTGCGGACATGGAGGCTGACGATCATGTACGCGGACTATTCGTTGATCGTCTGAATGGTGTGTTCATGCACTACCGGCATGATCCTTCCACTGTGGGCGGCGTGCATTTCCTGGCAGATACTTCTTGCCTATCTGTTAGCAAAAGTTTCGAGCTTGCGGCTAACCGCCTGCATGTGTCGTATCGCTTTACCGGCGAAGCGGAAGGCGTATTTAGCACCGAACTCAATCTCGCCATGCCCAGTTGCGACGGCTGGGGCGGGCGCTACATTCACCAGGGGCAAATCCCCGGCGGCTTTGGTCAACCATTAGAGCTGGCTACGCTGGATGAGATAACGCTGGACGATGACGTGCTGGCCGGAAGCATTACCTTGCATGTTTCCTCGCCAGTGGCGCTATCTGCGCAGCCGCATTATTCCGTATCGCAGTCTGAGGGCGGATTCGAGAAAATCATGCAGGCGGTGACACTGAAACTGGAATGGCCGGTGACCGCTCGTGAGTTGACCATCACTCTGGAGATAGTCGTGCGCGGTAAGGAAGCTGCATGATGCACAGCAGTCCTCTAGGAACCAGCCCGTTTCATCAAATCACGTTGACGGGTACTTTTAGATAAGTAGTACCGTTCGCTTCCGGCGGCGGCATCTCCCCAGCGCGCACATTGATCTGCACCGATGGCAGCAACAAAGTCGGCATCTCGAGCGTGGCGTCACGCGTTTCACGCATGGCAACAAACTCGTCTTCGCCAATGCCGTCATGTACATGAATGTTATGCGCGCGCTGTTCGGCCACCGTGCTTTGCCACTGTGCGGGGCGATCTGTAGGCGGATAATCGTGGCACATGAATAATCGTGTTTCCGGCGATTGTGCAAGCAGTCGGCGCACCGAGCGGAACAGGCGGCGGGCATCACCGCCCGGAAAATCGGCGCGCGCCGTACCCACATCCGGCATGAACAGCGTATCGCCTACAAAGATTGCATCATCGAACTGGTACGCCAGATCGGCTGGTGTATGGCCTGGCAGCGCAATGGCTGTCGCATCCAGTTTTCCAACCTTGAAAGTTTCTCCATCTGCAAACAAGTGGTCGAACTGCCTGCCGTCCGGAATGAAGTCATCACCGAGATTGAATATTTTCTTGAATGTTTCCTGCACCTGGGGAATTTCATGGCCTATGGCAATTCTTCCACCCAGTTTTTCCCTGAGATAATGCGCGGATGAAAGGTGGTCGGCGTGCGCATGCGTTTCGAGTATCCATGCAACGTTCAGTCGCCGGTCGCGGATGAATGCAATCAGCTTGTCCGCGGATGAGGTGCTGATCCTGGCCGATTTTGGCTCGTAATCCAGAACGGGATCGATAATTGCGCAACTCCCGCCAGGCTCGTCATATACAACATAGCTGACGGTCCATGTGGCTTGGTCAAAAAAAGCCTGGATCTGCGGGGACATCGTTTTCTCCTGCATTTAAAGTTTTGTGTTGACAACAATATATCAATTTATATATTATTCGTCAACATAATGTTATTGGCTCGCAAGGAGCCGCTTCCAAAAATCAGGCAAAAGGATAAATAAGATGTTGATCGACTGGAGTCACTTCACTCCATGGTCCGCGCTGGCAGGCGGGATGACCATTGGTATCGCGGCTGCGCTGTTCGCATTGCTGAACGGACGTATTGCCGGAATCTCCGGCATAGTCGGCGGATTGTTCAGGTTGCAGACGGGTGATATAGGCTGGCGTATTGCTTTTGTTGCGGGGCTGGTTGCTGCGCCGCTGGTATGGCAACTGTTTCATAGCCTGCCCACCTTTCAGATTGATACCGGCTACGGCATGCTGGCGCTGGCTGGTCTGGTTGTCGGCATCGGCACGCGCTACGGCTCCGGTTGTACCAGTGGTCACGGGGTTTGCGGAATGTCCCGTCTGTCGCCGCGCTCCATCGTTGCCACCCTGGTATTCATGGGCACGGGCTTCATCACCGTTTACCTCATGCGGCATGTGTTCGGCGGATAGCGCCATCATCGGAGGAGAAATCAAATGGCCAACATCACTGCATTGCTAGCGGGTCTGATCTTTGGGCTGGGACTTATTCTGGCGGGAATGGCGAATCCAGCCAAGGTTCTGGCATTTCTCGATATCGCCGGCGCATGGGATCCTTCTCTCGCATTGGTCATGGGGGGCGCGATTGCCGTGGGATCGATCGCTTTCGCCGTGGCTGGCAGGCTCAGCCGCAGTTATCTGGGGTTGCCCATGCACTTGCCTACTGCGCGGGCGATCGATAAGCGCCTGGTGCTGGGGAGTCTTGCATTCGGTATCGGCTGGGGGATGGCGGGCATCTGTCCCGGGCCAGCACTGGTTCTGCTGGGAGCTGGCAGCAGCGAAGGCATCGTGTTTGTGGCGGCAATGCTGCTGGGAATGGGGATCTTTGAAATTCTGGAAAGATCCAAATCCGTTGAACGGCCCAAAATGGGGCGGCATGTCTGAGGAATCGCTGAACAAGTCCCATGCGGGTGCGATGGGGGTTTTGCACGAAAGGCGGAGGTGTTTATGAAAACGGAACCAGATTTGCCCAGCATTGCGGTGATACGCGCATCCGCAATGGAAGCCTGTTCCATGCTGAAAGTGCTGGCAAACGAAGACAGGCTGCTCATTTTATGTCAGCTGATTCAAGGCGCCAGAAACGTCGGCGAGCTGGAAGAGTTGCTGGATATCCGGCAGCCTACACTATCACAGCAGCTCACCGTGCTGCGCGCAGAGGGGTTAGTCACAACTGAGCGCAAAGGTAAATACATCTATTACAGTCTGTCCAGCCATGAAGTAATTCAAATCATGCAGACTTTATCCAGTCTTTATTGTGACAAGGGCCATTGAGTTATGGAGCAGCAAGCAATCCAGATAACCAGTGCACTGCTAGGTTCTCTTGTGGGCATAATTCTCGCGCTTACTGGGGCAGGCGGCGCCATCATTGCGGTTCCCCTGCTCATCTTTGGTTTGCATCTTGCTGTTGCCGAGGCAGCCCCTATTGCGCTGCTTGCCGTGAGCTTGTCGGCTGCCATTGGAGCCATGCTGGCGCTGAAGCGGGGAAAAGTGAGATACCGGGCGGCCGGATTGATCGCTGTTAGTGGTGTCCTGACTGCACCCATCGGCATCTGGGCAGCGCACAAATTACCCAACGCGCCTCTGACCCTGTTGTTTGCCATCGTATTGGCGTACGTTGCGGTTCACATGCTGCGCCAGAGCAGGACGGTTGCTGCCAGGATTGAAGAGTCACGCCCTGTCGCTGTGCCCTGCCAGCTTGATACAGGCATCGGACGTCTGATCTGGACAGAGCCTTGTGCCAGGGCGCTGGCAATTTCAGGCGCTTTTGCGGGTTCTTTGTCGGGTCTGCTGGGGGTTGGCGGTGGTTTTGTCGTGGTGCCCGCACTCAGGAAGGCCACCAATCTGGAGATGCAATCCATACTGGCAACAGCGCTTGCGGTGATCGCACTTATTTCCGCAACCGGTGTTGCCTCAGCCGTTTTGATTGGCGGAATGGACTGGTCAATCGGACTTCCATTTTCCGCTGGCGCGGTCGCGGGAATGGTGGCAGGCGGAATGTTTGCCAGGCGTTTTGCGGGTCCAAAGCTGCAGCAGAGTTTTGCTGTTCTCGCGCTGTGTGTGGCGATGGGCATGGTTGTTAAAGTGCTACTGGCTGCGGACATCGTTTAACAGGCCGTGCGATTATTGGCTATACGGTTGTAGTGATGCCCGTAAAATTTCTGGTAAAATTACGGATTCTCAAAGAGCCCGCAAGGAAGAATTGCCATGACTTACGTAGTAACTGAAAACTGTATCAAGTGCAAATACACCGAGTGCGTAGATGTATGTCCGGTGGATTGCTTCCGCGAAGGCCCCAATTTTCTGGTGATTGATCCGGATGAATGCATCGATTGCACCCTGTGTGTAGCTGAGTGCCCAGTGGAGGCGATTTTTGCCGAGGATGACGTACCGGATAATCAGCAGAATTTCATCTCGCTCAATGCCGAATTGTCAAAAGTCTGGGGACCCATCATCGAGAAGAAAGATGCTCCGCCCGATGCCGACGAATGGGCAAAAGTGACAGATAAGCTGGATAAGCTGGAACGCTGATCCGGCGCAGCGGTAGCTTGTCCCGCCGCATGTCTATCACCCTGAAATTTCCGCAACTCACTCCCGCTGATGTTTTCGCACATCTTGCCGCCGGGCTGAAAGCCGGTAGCACGGTCGTTACCCCTAACCGGCGGCTCGCGCTGGCGCTTAAGCGTGAATTCGACGCTGCCCAGGCAGCCCAGGGACTCAGTCTCTGGGATACAGCTGATATCCTCCCATTCCCCGCATTTGTCGAACGTGCTTATGAGGACGTGCTTTACTCCGGACAGGCAACCGGACTGCCCATTCTGCTTACCACTGCGCAGGAACAGGCATTGTGGGAGGACGCCATCCGGCGTGCGGATACGGCTTTGCTTGCTATTGCGGAAACCGCACGGCTTGCGCGCGAAGCGTGGCAGCTCGCGCACGCATGGCAGCTTCTTCCGCAGATCAGAAACTTCCCACTCAACGAAGACGGCAAGGCATTCCAGGATTGGTCACAGCATTATGCACGCGCTACCGGGCGCAAACAGCAAACCGACAGCGCGCGTCTGTGTTATCTGGTGGCCGGATTGTGGCAGCACGCAGCGGTAACAAAACCGCAACGCCTGATCTGCTATGGCTTTGACATCATCACGCCGCAGCAGGCAGCGTTGCTGAGCAAACTCGAGGCAGCCGGTTGCGAAGTACTGCTGGCGCGATCGCAGTCGCAACTGCGGCTGCATCATGGCACTGTGCAGCGCGTCGCAGGTGCCGACAGCCGCGATGAAATTCAGCGTGCGGCAATATGGGCGCGGGCACGGATCGAGACTAACGCTGCGGCGCGTATCGGCATTGTTGTGCCGGATCTTGCCAAGCGGCGCAGTGCGATCATGCGCATTTTCAGTGCGGTGATGGAACCGGACGCGCAGTGTGTGTTGCCGGACACTGCCCAACGCACATTGCCGTTCAACACCTCGCTTGGCGTGGCTCTGACTTCATATCCGCTGGTCAGCACCGCGTTTCTGCTACTCGAACTGGCCGGACGGGAGATTGAGTTTGAACGTGCGAGCCGCTTGCTGCGCTCGCCGTTTGTTGCGGGCGGCGAGACTGAAATGACCGGCCGCGCGCGGCTCGATGCCCAGTTGCGCAAGCGTGCCGAACCGGTAATGACGCTCGACCGGCTGCTCACGCTGATTGAGCGCGATGGAGGAAACTGTCCGATGCTCAAGCAGCGCTTGTTCGCACTGGCTGAATTCCGCAAGGCAAATCTGTTCGGCGCACAGGCGCCCTCAGCGCTGGCCAAAGCCATTTCCGCAGCGCTGCAAATTGTCGGTTTTCCCGGCGAGCGCAGCCTCGATTCGGCCGAATACCAGGCCCTAAAAAAATGGCACGAGGTTGTCGCTGATTTTGCTGCACTTGACAGCGTCATAGCGCGTACCGGCTACAGCGAAGGGCTGTCGCGCCTGCGCCGCATGGCGGCGGAAACCTTGTTCCAGCCCGAGACAGCAGATGTTCCCATCCAGATTCTCGGTGTGTTCGAGGCTGCGGGCATGGAATTCGATCACCTGTGGGTGATGGGGCTATCCGATGAAGTATGGCCGCAGCCGCCACGTCCGAATCCGTTCCTGCCGGTCGAGCTGCAACGCGCGGCAAAGCTGCCGCAGGGTTCTGCCGCTGAATCGCTCGAGCTGGCGCGCCGGCTTACTGCTGACTGGCTATGCAGCGCGGACGAAGTCATTCTGAGTCATCCACAGCACAGCATGGATCGCGGCGGCCAGGAACTCATGCCCAGTCCGCTGATCACGCACATTGCCGTGAGTGAGCCTGCACTCATATCGATACCAGCCGCTTATGCCAACCACCGCGATCTGATCCACAGCGCCGGTCAGTTTGAACACAGCGAGGATGATAAAGCACCTGCGGTCAATCAGACGATGTACGCCATCAGCGGTGGCACAGCGGTGATAAAAGATCAGGCGGCCTGTCCATTCCGCGCACTGGCGCTACACCGGCTCGGCGCACAGAGCCTACAGGCTCCGCACACCGGGCTGGATGCACGGGAGCGCGGCACGCTGGTGCATCGTGTGCTCGCACAGGCGTGGAAACAATTGAAAAGCAGCAGCGCGCTCACTGCGGTCAGCAGCGATGATCTTGAAGCAATGCTGAGGCAGGCCGCCGCAGAGGCGATTGCGCACATCCGCAAAGACCGGCCGGCCACGCTCGCCGGACGTTTCGCGGAAATCGAACAACGGCGGTTGGTGCGGCTGGCACGCGAATGGCTCAACGCAGACAAAGAGCGCGGCGATTTCACCGTCATCGCCTGCGAAGACAAACGCAGCATCGAAATCGGCGGGCTGGCGTTGACTACCCGTCTCGACCGCGTTGACGAGCTTGCTGACGGGCGCCGCATCGTCATCGATTACAAGACCCGCGCACCGCCGGTTGGCACCATGCTGGGCGAGCGTCCGGACGAGCCGCAACTGCCGCTGTATTTGGTCACTGCCGAGCCGGATGCCGCAGCGGTTGCCTTTGCCCAGGTCAGGTTGGGCGCCATGCAATTCACCGCACTGGCGCGCGACAACGACCTGTTGCCCGGGGTGAAAGCTTTCTCCGAATCGCGCCAGCGTGAACGGCATGGCTCGTGGGAAGAACTGATTGTGGCTTGGCGCACCGATCTCACCCACCTTGCCGCAAGTTTCCGTAGCGGCGATGCCCAGGTCGACCCCAAGAAATATCCGTTTACTTGCCGCAATTGTGACATGCAGCCGTTCTGCCGCATCTACGAACGCAGCGAGAGCGCGTTTTCCCAAGAGGAGAGGGAATGAGCGCTATGCCCATTCCGGATTCTGCCGAGCGCCGTCGCGCACTCGATCCGGCGCAGTCGTTCATCGTGCAGGCACCGGCCGGATCAGGCAAAACCGGGCTGCTGATCCAGCGTTATCTGCGGCTGCTGGCATGTGTCGAGGCGCCGGAAGAAATCATTGCGATCACCTTTACCCGCAAAGCCGCAGCGGAGATGCGCGAACGGGTGCTGGCAGCGCTGATGCAGGACGGCGCTCCACTCGCAACCGAACATGAGCAACTGACCCGCGAATTGGCGCACGCGGCTTTGCAGCGCGACGCTGAAGCGGGCTGGCAGATTGCGGCGAATCCGGCGCGGCTGCGCATCCAGACCATCGATTCATTATGTGCCGCCCTTACGCACCAGATGCCGTTGCTGTCAAAGTTTGGTGCGCAACCGGAGAGTGTCGAGGACGCATCCGAACTTTATCTGGAAGCAGCGCGCGCGACCATCGAGCTGGTCGAAGGTGACGATGCAGTGGCGCAGGATGTCGAGCGCTTGCTCGAGCATCTCGACAATGACGTGGCCCGGATCGAAATGCTGCTGGCCGACATGCTGGCGCGGCGTGACCACTGGCTGCGGCATATCCACGGCAGAGACCGTGACGAGCTGGAAGCAGCACTGAAAAATGCGCGGCGCGAAGCACTGGAACGCGTGTGCGGCCTGTATCCCGTCCTGGCGCAGAGCGAGTTGATCGGACTTGCACGCTATGCCGCCGCCAATCTGGCCGCTGACGGCAGGAGCTCTCCAATAGGCGTGTGTGACGAACTCGCTGCCTTGCCGGGAAGCGAAGATGATGATGTCGTGCGGTGGCACGGCATCGCCGAGCTGCTGCTGACCAAAGAAGGCGATTGGCGCAGACAGCACGATGTCAAGAATGGTTTCCCGCCGGGCAGCAGCAAGGCCGAGAAAGAAATTTCGAAATCATGGAAAGAGCGCGCACTTGCATTGATCGCTGCGCTCAAGGAAAACGATGCGTTGCGCCAGGCGCTGCATGACATGCGCCGCCTGCCGCCGCCCGCTTACACCGACATGCAATGGGAGGTACTCGGTGCGATCACCCGCTTGTTGCCGCACGCCGTCGGCCAGCTCAAGCTCGTGTTCCAGGTGCGCGGCCAGGTGGATTTCACCGAAGTCGCGCAGGCTGCGCTGCTCGCGCTGGGCGAGCCGGATGCGCCGACCGATCTCGCGCTTGCGCTCGATTATCGCATCCGGCATTTGTTGATCGATGAATTCCAGGATACGTCGATCAGCCAGTATGAGCTGGTGGCAAAGCTTATTGCCGGCTGGGAACCGGGAGACGGTCGCAGCCTGTTCGTGGTTGGCGACTCGATGCAGTCCATTTACCGTTTCCGCGAGGCCGAGGTCGGATTGTTCCTGCGTGCGCGTGCGGTGGGGATCGGCAACCTCGCACTGCAGCCGGTTGCACTGTGTGCCAATTTCCGTTCGCAGCGCGGCATTGTCGACTGGGTCAATGCCACTTTCGCGCAGGTGATGCCGGCGCAGGAAGATATCGCTGCCGGTGCGGTACCGTACACAGCATCCGTCGCCACGCACGCAATGCTTCCCGGCATGGCAGTCAATGTGCACGCATTTTTCAATGATGACCATGCGGCCGAAGCGGCGAAAGTGGTGGAGATCATCAAGCAGGCGCAGCACGATGATCCGTCCGCCACAACCGCAATTCTGGTGCGCAACCGTAGCCACTTGCGCGAAATCGTACCGCGGCTCAACGCAGCCGGATTGCGTTTTCGCGCAATCGAGATTGAAGGCCTCGGCTACCGGCCCGTGGTGCAGGATTTGCTGGCGCTGACGCGTGCGCTGGCGCATCCGGCCGATCGCCTGGCGTGGCTGGCAGTGTTGCGCGCGCCGTGGTGCGGTCTCACGCTTGCCGATCTGCATGCGCTGGCTGCAGTGCAATCTGCTTTCGATGACAGCGAGCGCACCGTATGGGAACTGCTCAACGACGACGCGCGCATGGCGGCAGTTTCCGACGATGGCGCTGCGCGACTGCTGCGTGTGCGAACAGTGTTGCGCGCTTGCATCGGCAACCGCTGCCGTTCATCGCTGCGCATGCTGGTCGAAGCAGCATGGCTGGCGCTGGGCGGACCAGCTTGTGTCGGCGATGTGACCGATCTCGCAGACGCTGAAATCTATTTTGATTATCTGGAAGCGCATGAGGAAGCAGGCAGCATTCCCGAACTGGCGCTGTTCGAGCAGGGGCTGGCCCGGCTTTACGCGCTGCCTGATCTGGGGGCTGACGACAGGCTGCAGATCATGACCATCCACAAAGCCAAGGGTCTCGAGTTTGATCATGTGATCGTGCCCGGCCTCGGCCGTCTGTCACGCAGCAACGACAGGAAACTGTTCATGTGGATGGAACGCCCGCGCGCAACATTTGTCAGCGGCGAGCAAGACGGTAGCACTGACTTGCTGCTGGCGCCGATTCAGGAGACCGGTGCGGACGGCGATCCCATCTATGCCTGGCTGGAGAAGCTGGATGCCGACAAAGAGTATTTCGAGGATCAGCGCCTGCTCTACGTCGCGGCAACCCGTGCCAGGCAGCGCCTGCATCTGCTGGGCAGTACCTGCCTCGTTTCCGACCGCGATGGCGTGATCGAGCCGCGATTGCCTGCCGGGAAATCCTTGCTGGGCAAACTCTGGCCAGTGGTTGCAGCGGATTACGCTGCGGCCGCTGCACGCGCATTGCTGGCACATACCTCGCTTGCCCTGGAGGGAGCAGAAGCCGCAACAGAAGAATTCTCTGTCGATCAGTCGCTGCGCCGTCTTGCATCCGGCTGGACATTGCCTGCGGCGCCGCCGCGGGTGCAATGGAGTCCGCCAGGCAGCATGACGCAGGAGCAGGACCAGATCGAATTTTCTTGGGTCGGCGAAACCGCGCGCCATGCTGGCAGCGTAGTACACCGCTGGCTGCAGCGCATCGCCGCAGACCAGATGCAAGACTGGGATGTGGCGCGGATAATGAG
>JAYSQR010000039.1:0-3620 GCA_043721435.1 Nitrosospira sp.
AGTACCCGCTGATTTCGCTAACCAGTTTTATGCCAACAGACAACAATCTGCGGCATAATCTAGATGACTTGCCCGTCCACTAAATCGGACTCCGCTCACCCTTTCCTGGCGAGCCTCCAGAAAGGCGATGTTGAAAACTTCGGGAGCCACTTCTCGGACAACCCAAACGAGGGTGCCTCGGTTGGGGATGAGAAAACCCGCTGGGAAGAGTTCAGATTTTTTCGGGACCAGTTCGCCTGCCCGAGTTGTGGCAACAAGCGTTTCATGAAGCCTGAACCTCTGAAATATCCAGTCTGTAAGAAGTGCGAAACACCGTTTGCGTTTAACAAAAAATAAAGATGCCAAGCTCGAATTATTTTCTTAATCGCAAACGAACGAATCAATAGAACCGGTCTATTGGGATGAAGCATGATCCCTTACAGTGGTTGGTTCCCCGCGTCATGCCTTGCGGCAAGTACCAAGCTGGTTGATCGCCGGCCTGCCCGGACAGTGTCTCAAGTCGCCAACCGGTGACAATTTGTTACCGGTTGAAATAGTTTGACCTGCCATCCATGAACAAGGAGTCCTGACAATGAAACTTCCGCCAGCCATCTTTGAAGAGCATGAAATCCGCCGTGTGTATGACGAGGCCACTGAGACGTGGCTGTTTTCGGTCATCGATATTATTCAGGTGCTGACCCAACAGCCGGACTATCAGGGGGCAAGAAAGTATTGGAAGGTACTGAAAGGCCGCTTGGACAAGGAAGGCAGTGAACTGGTAACAAACTGTTACCAGTTGAAAATGACCGCTGATGACGGCAAGCAGCGGCTCACCGACGTTGCCACCGCCGAGACGCTGTTGCGGCTGGTGCAGTCTGTCCCCAGCCCGAAGGCAGAGCCGATCAAACTGTGGTTGGCGAAGGTGGGCTATGAGCGGATGCAAGAAATGGCCGACCCCGCACTCTCGCTAGACCGTGCCCGCGAGACTTGGCAAAAGTATGGACGCAGCGAGAAGTGGATTCAGCAGCGCATGACCGGGCAGGAGACACGCAACAAGTTGACCGATTATTGGGCGAACCATGACATAAAGGAAGGCGAGGAATACGCGATCCTCACCAACATCATTCATCAGGAGTGGGCCGAGGTGGATGTGAAAGCGCATAAGGCGATGAAGGGTTTAAAGTCGCAAAACCTGCGCGATCACATGAGCGAAGCCGAGCTCATCTTTACCGCGCTGGCTGAGCTTTCCACGCGTCAGATCGCCGAGAGCATGGAAGCTACTGGCCTGGGCGAGAACGAGGCGGCAGCCAAGACTGGCGGCGGTATCGCCAAGAAAGCGCGGTTGGAGCTGGAAGGCAAGACGGGCAAGAAGGTGGTGTCGGCAGAGAATTATTTGCCACCGTCGCAAAAGAAAATCAAATAAGACAGGCTGCGTTAAAAGTGCCAAGCTCGGATTATTTTCTCAATCGCAAACGAACGAATCAATAGGGTGAACGTATTTCGCCGAATGAAAGGCAATTTCGAACCACTGAACCGTCGCAGGGAATGAACTCAAATCCATGCCATCCTTGATCCATTGTACACAGAAGCTGCTGGCGGAAATTCCCGGCGGCCTCATTGATCCGTCTGTCTCCGGTGAGAGTTGGCACGCCAACCTGCTGCGGATCGACCGGCGCAAATGTGTGCTGTTCACGCACGATAAGACCCTGTACTCGGTATTCGTGCCGGGGCTGAAGAAAGCGGAGTTCGAGCAATTGGACGAGGTCTTCGGTCAGCACCTGTTCAAGGCACTGATGTGGGACGAGTTTCCTCAAACGCAGATCGAGCAGATGCTGGAGGCCTGCCGCGTGATCCGCTTCACCCGTTTCAGCAGCCGCAGTGTGCTGAGTTCGATGAACGACATCCGGTTTCATGTCGGCTTGCGTGTAGAACAAGGTGGTGGCTTGGCAAGCGTTGACTTGGCTGAACTTCACCACAAGCTGAACCGCATTCCCTTCGCTGCCATCGGCTACAGGTATCCAGTCGAGCGGCTTCGGGAATACCTATGGCAAGCACCCGGCTAACGCCATTGCGCCACGTCTGAAAGGAGAGTGCATGACCCCGATATTCGATGCACTGATACGTGCGTTTCGCGACTTGTTCCGCTTGCAGGTATTATGGATCGTGATCTGGCCGATTGTGGCCGCGACTTTACTATGGCTGGTTCTGGGTGTGAGCTTCTGGGATACCTTCTCAGGATGGATTGCCAGCGGCCTCACTGCCATCGGTATTCAAATCTGGCTCGAAGGCGTGGAGCCGCGCTGGATTGCGTACGCAATCCAGGCCACCGCGCATCTGCTGCTGTTCGTGCCACTGGTCTTCATTACCGCACTGGTGATTACCGCTTTGTTCGCCATGCCGGCACTGATCCGTCTGGTAGCCGAACGTGATTATCCGCAACTTAAACGTGAAAACGGCGGCAGCATGGGCGGCAGCCTGCTTAACGCCCTGGTTGCCATCGGCATTTTTAGCGCCATCTGGGTGGTCACTCTGCCTTTGTGGTTAATCGGCGCAGGTGTGGTGGTTCCATTTATTGCCGCGACGTATCTGAACCAGCGTTTGTTTCGATATGATGCGCTGGCGGAACACGCCAGCCGCGAGGAAATGCAAGCCCTGCTATCTACGCAACGGTCGTCATGGTGGGGCCTGGGGCTGCTGACCAGCCTGTTTCAATTTGTGCCATTTCTGAATCTGTTTGCCCCGGTACTGACAGCGCTGGCCTTCATTCACTTCGGGCTGGCGCGCCTGGCTAAGCTGCGTCAGCCGCCGTAAAACAGCAGTGGCGTGGTTGAACCTTGACTTGAATCATTGAGCTGATGAATACATGGAGTGTTTACATGGTGCGCTGTGCGGACGGGAGCCTCTACACCGGCATTGCCAGGGATGTGGCACGGCGCGTGGCAGAGCATAATTCGAGTAATGAGTTGGCCGCCAACTATACGCGTGCCCGCCGCCCGGTGGTTCTCGTCTACCAGGAAAAACAGGATACGCGCTCGGCAGCAGGCAAACGTGAGTATGCAATCAAGCAGATGGGCAGGAAAGAAAAAGTGGCGCTGATAGCTAGCGCCAGCGTACAGTTGTAAGTGATTCACCCCCGAAAAATTAACCACAGTATACTTATGCAAATGAGACCTGAAATCCTTCTGTTTGTTATTTCTGCCGCCGTTATGCTTGCCATGGCTTTTCTGGTGATCAGGCTAGGCATACTCTCGGCAACGATACGTAACTTGTTGGCACAACAGGCGAAATTGATAGAAGACAAGCACCGCGAAATGCTCAAGGATGCGCATGAGGGGTTGACGAAGCAGGGTGACCGGCTATCCGAGATGCTAAGCAAATCTTCCGAACAGTTGCGCAGCATGGTGGAAGGGAGGCTCGATCAAATCAGCGGCAAAGTCACCGAACGTCTCGATGAGGGATTCAAAAAAACCAACGATACTTTCATCAATGTAATGACACGGCTGGCGACCATCGATGAGGCGCAGAAGAAAATAGACGGCCTCACTACCAATATGATGAGCTTGCAGGAATTGCTCGGTGACAAACGCGCACGTGGCGCGTTTGGCGAAGTGCAGCTCGAAGCGCTGGTGCGTAACGTGCTG
>JAYSQR010000040.1:0-1506 GCA_043721435.1 Nitrosospira sp.
CGGCGTGTGCCACGGCGAATAGTCCCGCCGATACGATGATCGCAGCCGTCGTGCCGCACACTTCCTCGGTGATCCGCAATAGCACGCCGCGAAACAGCAATTCCTCCAGCATCGCAACACTCAAGGGACGAAGGACTGCGACGCTCAACCCGTCGAATCCGCTGCCCGCCTGAGGATGCGCGATGCCAGACGCGTATAAGACAAGGAAGATCGCGCCGATTAGCAGCGCCCCGATTGCGCATCCCGCCAGGAAGCCGGACCAATGTCTACGGATGCCGGTCTCGCTGGCCGCGCGACGTTCGAAGACTCGCACCAGAAACGGATAGAGAGCGAAGACTGCCACCAGCAAAAACAGATTTTTGACTATCGTCGTCGGTTCGTGCAGGGGCGAAGGCATTGGCGGGATCAGAAGCTTACCCAGAATGTTGACGACAATGGCGATGAGAAGAATCGCCGCGACGTAGCCGACGAGACGAATCGGTGCCCACCGACGCAATCGCCTGAAAAGGGTGGAGGAAAGAAGTTCTCCTGTTGCAGTCATGCGCATGCACTTTCGATAAAAATGCGTGAGGGTTGAGTTAGTGGACGGGCAAGTTTCATGGTTTCTCCTTACCGGTTTTTAGGGCGATGTCGGCAACGGTATTCATGTGCAATGCGTTGTCGCGTTTGCGGCCAGCGCATTGCGCGCCGAGCGCCGAAGCATCGTCAATAAAATTTGGGCTTGTCATTTCAATAACTCCTGAACACCCGCTACATAACGCGATTACGTGTTGACAATCACTAGCACTGGCGCGGCTCCTGAAGCGTTTCCTTCCGCTGAGGCGCGCCCATCCTCGTTCTACACCGGGTAAATTCTTTTAACCCGTCGTTCGCACGGCACGTCTCATTCAGCCTTCATCGCGCCAGCCGCGCAAGCGAATCGCCGCATAAATCATTGCCGCGCCTATCGCCACGCCAATCCAGATATTGGGTGTCAGAAGCAGTTGCCACGACTGCGAAAGAATCTCGCTCGTGCCACTGCTGGTGCGCATCGCTTCGCCAATGGCTAATGCCGGACTTCGTTCGCCCAGCCACGTGCCCGGCAGCACGCTCAGCATGAGTCGTCCGATAATATTTTTCCAGAACCAGCCCATGTTCCAGCCAAATTGAAACATGCCGTTGATCCAACTCAGCAGCGTTCCTGTCATCAGCGGCACACCGATCGCCCACAACAGTGGCTTACTGCGAGCCCACGCCGACACCAGCAGCAGCCAGCCGATGTTGGGCAGCGCCCACATCGCGTATATAGGCAGAATAGCCGCCATTTGCAGCGGAGCAAGGTAGGTATCCGGGTTGCCCAGTACTTCACCAAAAATGTTGAGCCCGCCCACAGCAGCAGCCGCGCAAATCAACAATCCCGCGACCACGGCAGTACACGTTGCGACGACGAACGTGATTAACGGTGCGACACCCAAGGCCATTACCACTTTGGACAATACCGTTGACGCGTCCGATATCGGCAGCGAT
>JAYSQR010000041.1:0-9012 GCA_043721435.1 Nitrosospira sp.
CCGCCGAGGCGGGCCTGATGCTCAGCGTGACCGCGGACCGCGTGATCCGCCTGGTGCCTCCGCTGATTCTGAGCCTGGACGAGGCGCAGCAGATCGTGACCATCCTGTGCCCGCTGATCAAGAAATTCCTGGCCGAGTCCGGGCAGTGAAGACAGCGATGAAACCCGGCATGAGCCTCATCAAGCACTACCTGCAGTTCAAGGACTTCCGCGCCGAGGAATACGCTTACCTGTTCGAGCGCGCGGCCACCATCAAGAAGCGCTTCAAGAACTACGAAAAGTACACGCCGCTGGTCGACCGCACCCTGGCGATGATCTTCGAGAAGGCCAGCACGCGCACCCGCGTGAGCTTCGAGGCCGGCATGTACCAGCTCGGCGGCTCGGTCGTGAACCTGACCACCGGCGACAGCCAGCTCTGCCGCGCCGAGCCGGTCGAGGACAGCGCGAAAGTCATCGGCCGGATGGTCGACCTGGTGATGATCCGCACCTTCGAGCAGAGCAAGCTGGCCAGCTTTGCCGCGCATTCGCGGGTGCCGGTGATCAACGGCCTGACTGATGAATATCATCCCTGTCAGATCATGGGCGACATTTTCACTTTCATTGAGCAGCGCGGCAGCATCGCTGGCAAGACAGTGGCCTGGATCGGCGATTCCAACAATGTCTGCAATACCTGGCTGCAAGCGGCGGAAATATTTGATTTCAACGTGCATGTCTCCACCCCGGCCGGCTACGAAGTCGAACCGGAGCGGGCCGGGCTTTACGGCACCGACCACTACGAAGAATTTTCCAATCCGCATGATGCGGTAAAAGATGCCGATCTCGTCACCACCGATGTGTGGACCAGTATGGGTTTCGAGGCCGAAACCGAGGAACGGAAAAAGGATTTTGCCGACTTCCGCGTGGACGCCGAAATGATGTCCTGCGCCAAGAAAGAGACACTGTTCATGCACTGCCTGCCTGCTCATCGCGGTGAAGAAGTGGCGGCGGAAGTCATCGACGGGCCGCAATCAGTCGTGTGGGACGAAGCGGAAAACCGGCTGCACACCCAAAAAGCGCTGATGGAATATCTGCTGCTGGGAAAGATTGATGCCTAAGCAAAGGACGTAATCCAAGAATTATTCTCAATGGACCGAGCATGAAAAAAATCAAAAAAACCGGTTTGTCCGAAGTGCGCAAGGTAGTGCTGGCCTTTTCCGGCGGGCTGGATACTTCCGTGATACTGAAATGGCTGCAGGACACCTATCAGTGTGAGATCGTCACTTTCACCGCAGACATCGGTCAAGGCGAGGAAGTGGAACCCGCTCGTGCCAAGGCGAAACAGCTGGGCGTGAAGGAAATTTTCATCGAAGATCTGCGCGAAGAGTTTGTGCGTGATTACGTATTTCCCATGTTCCGCGCCAACACTGTTTATGAGGGTGAATACCTGCTGGGCACCAGTATCGCCCGTCCGCTGATTGCCAAACGACAAATTGAAATCGCACGCAAAACCAAGGCAGATGCGGTTTCGCATGGCGCGACCGGCAAGGGCAACGATCAGGTTCGCTTTGAACTTGGTTACTATGCGTTACAACCCGACATCCGCGTGATCGCACCGTGGCGCGAATGGGACCTTACGTCGCGCGAGAAACTTCTGAAATACGCGGAACAACACGGCATCCCGGTGGAAATGAAGAAAAAAGGCGGCTCGCCTTACAGCATGGATGCCAACCTGCTGCATATTTCGTATGAAGGCCGCGTACTGGAAGATCCGGCACAGGAACCGGAAGAATCGATGTGGCGCTGGAGCGTGTCGCCAGAGAAAGCCCCCGACCAGGCCGAATACCTTGACCTGGAATTCAAGCAAGGCGACATCATTGCGCTGAACGGCAAGAAGCTCTCGCCTGCAAGCGTACTTGCCAAACTTAACCAATTGGGCGGCAAGCACGGCATCGGCCGCCTGGATCTGGTCGAGAACCGCTATGTCGGCATGAAATCACGCGGCTGCTACGAAACCCCTGGCGGCACCATCATGCTGCGCGCCCATCGCGCCATCGAATCCATTACTCTCGACCGGGAAGTGGCGCATTTGAAGGACGATCTGATGCCACGCTACGCCACGCTGATTTACAACGGCTACTGGTGGAGTCCGGAACGCGAAATGCTGCAAACCATGATTGATGCCTCACAAGCCCATGTAAATGGCTGGGTGCGGCTGAAGCTCTACAAAGGCAATGTGATCGTGGTCGGGCGGGATTCCAAGACCGATTCGCTGTTCGACCCCAATATCGCCACTTTCGAAGAAGACAAAGGCGCCTACAACCAGGCGGATGCGGCGGGATTCATCAAGCTGAATGCACTACGGATGCGCATCGCAGCGAATCTGAAAAACAGAAAATAATTGTTGAGCCGCTCGATTACCTAAGGAGAAAACGTCATGCCGTCATTCGACATCGTTTCCGAGGTTGACAAGCAGGAAATCAGAAATGCGCTTGACCAGGTGAACAAAGAAGTCAGCACCCGCTTCGATTTCAAGGGATCGGATGCGCGCGTGGAGCAGGCTGATTACAAGCTCACAGTTTTCGCTGACGACGAATTCAAACTAAGCCAGGTGCTGGACATCCTGATGGCCAAGCTTGCCAAACGCGGCGTTGATGTGCGCTGTCTGGACAGGGGTGAAGCAGAAAAAATCAGCGGCAACAAAGTCAAACAGCAGGTCACGGTGAAAACTGGCGTGGAAACTGAATTGGCGAAGAAAATCATCAGACTCATCAAGGACAGCAAACTCAAGGTACAGGGCAGCATCCAGGGTGAAGCGGTACGTATTTCAGGCGCAAAGCGCGATATCTTGCAGGAAGCAATTCAACTGATAAAGAAATCCATTACCGAATTTCCGCTGCAGTTCCAGAATTTCCGGGAATGACTTGCTGACCTGTCACAGCAAAGTCATAACACCAGACCGGATACCCATTTAGTATACAAGCGCCGGGCGATCCCATTTAATGCCGCTACCCGGTTAGCCAGATCCTGCTGCATCGCTTCCGCCGATTGTACCGGCGGTCCGGAACCACCGCCGGTTTCTCCGCTACCCGCTTCACACCAGGCTTCTACCATTTCTGCGGTCATTTCCACATGGCACTGCATTGCCAGATGTTTGCCCAGCGCGAATGCCTGATTCTCGCAATAGCGGCTCGACAGCAGGCGGGTTGCATCAGCGGGAAGCGTAAAGGTCTCACCGTGCCAGTGAAATGACTCAAATACTGACAGATCGCCGAACCATTCGCGGGCGACGGGATTATCCACCACGCTGACTTCACCCCAGCCGAATTCCTTGACCGGACTCCTGCTCACCACACCACCCAAGGCTTTTGCCATCAATTGTCCGCCGAGACAGTGGCCCAGTAGCGAAATATCATTAGCCACCGCCTGCCTGATCAGCGCCAGTGCGGGCGCAATCCAGGGCAGATCATCATTTACGCTCATGGGTCCACCCATGAACGCCAGTCCGCTGAATTGACCGGTAGCGGAGGGAAGCGTCTCCCCGGCGTCGATTCTGACGAGCCGCCATGGAATAGCATGAGCATCCAGAAATGCGGCCAAATAACCCGGGCCTTCAATGGGAAAATGTCTGAAAATTGCAACCGGTTTCATTAGACTCCCCGATACTTTAATTCCGGCTATGATGTAGCGGGCCAATTGCTTCAGTAGCCGCGAAATTACGTGAATAAGCGCGCTCGTATCGCAGCAGAATATCGTGGTAGGTCCGGACGGATTCCGTCAGGATGACCGCCTCGCCACCGCGGGCGTAGCCATGCTTCAGATTATCGAAATATTCGCTGCGGCTCAGTAACGGCAATATTTTTTTCAAATCTACCCATGAATCCGGGTTCGATCCCAGGCGCTGCGCCAGAATGCGCGCGTCTTCCACGTGACCATAACCCAGGTTGTACGCGGCCAATGCGATCCAGGTACGATCCGGTTCCGCGATACGCGGCGGCAACATTTCCTTCAGCAACAGCAGATAACGCGCTCCGGCGAGTATGCTCTGCCGCGCATCGAGGCGGTCAGTCACTTTCATCCGGTCGGCGGTGCTTTCTGTCAGCATCATGATGCCACGTACATTGGTGAACGAAGTTGCCAGCCGGTCCCAGTGGGACTCCTTGTAGGCCAGTGCCGCGATCAAACGCCAGTCGATTCCCGTCAATTCCTCGGCCTGATGAAAATGGCCGCGCAAGTCCGGCAGGATCGTGTGCATTTTTTTCAGAATACCGCCCACGTCCGTCTTCTCCAGTCGCTGGATATGGCCGTAATACCGGTCAAGCAGGCGTTTCAAGCTGCCGTCCTGTTCGATTTGTTCAAAATATTTCTGCGCCTTTACCAGCAGTTCGGCGTCCGCGTTTGGAGAAAACGCCCACGCCTTGCCGGTTTCTCCACCTAAATCGAAAGCCGTACTCAAATTGGGATAGAAAATTTTTGCCAGATTGATCTGGTTGGAGTCGGCGATGACATAGTCGACCTTGCCTTCTGCCAGTCTTTCCAGCAGTTCCTCAGCGGCGATATCCACTTCAACCCATTGTAAGCCGGGAACCTGCTGCCTTGCTTGATTCAGCCGCTCAGCGTGCGATGTTCCGGTCGCAATCTCGATGCTTCTTCCGGCAAGGTGCTGGATACTTTTGGGCCTGGGGTAGTCTGTGTTATAGGCCACCTGGGATTGGGTACGCTGATAGACTGGGCCGAAACGAGTGCCTGACCCATGCTTGTCGGTAATATTCAAGCCAGCGACGAAGTACCCCTGCGAATTTTCCAGAGCCAATAGCGCTTGGCTCAATCTTGGCATCACTTTGAATTTTACCTCCACCCCCAATTCGTTCGCGAATTCGGAAACCAGATCGAACTCCAGTCCGGCGTAACTGCCGTCTGAATTTTCATAGTAGGTATCGGGACTATTAACCGTAATGACCACCAGTTCATTCGTTTTGTCTGGTGGCGGCGCCGGCTTCTCATGCGAATCACAAGCAGCGAGTAAAAACCCACAGAAAACAAGTGCGGGAAATGGAGGGAAGATGCGCATAGGATAGAAATGAGCGGAATACCGGGACATTCTGCCATGTTTTTGCCACGAACAAGGGCAGGATAAACTGGTAAAATATCCAACCTCAAAAATGGAGAGGTACCGAAGTGGCCATAACGGCGCTGACTCGAAATCAGATGGTCAGGGTAACCTGGCACGTGGGTTCGAATCCCACCCTCTCCGCCAAGTAATCTAGCATTCATGCGGGCTTCAGCTTAGTTTTCCTGCATCGTTCTTACCGCTGTTCTTACCCGCTGACATTGTTTGACGTAAAAACCCGACACTTGGTCGGGCTGTTATTTCGACAATGAATCAATCAGGGAATCAATTCTGGCTCGGTCAAGGTTAGGTGGCGTGACATTCTCGCTGCCATTAAATGCCAGCCTCATGTAAATCATCAGCTCTTTGTTAACCCGTGCCGATTCTCTCAATAACTCACGCAATGAATATCGGAATGCGTTCTGTGATGATCTCGCCTTGCCTTCAGGTGTGAAAACAACTATCGTCGTTGCTTTGGCATTATCGCTGCTTGCCGCACCTGTTCTTGCGCGGGATGTGATGTACCCGGCACTTCCCGGCACTTCCCGGCACTTCGCTCCGGGACCATAGCAAGCCAGGCAGGTTAATCGAGGGGAATAACATTTATCCGACCATACCGGGTACGTCGATCAGGGATTATGGCAAAACCGACTATTTCGTAAAGTAATTGCCGCTAGTCTGACGGTGCCGGAGTGATCTGCAGCGCGATGAATTGTGTGAATTGCCGGCTGCTGAAATTATTGTCGGATACGAGTATCAGCGTCGTTTTGCCTTCAAACTCCGGACCCAGAGTAATCCCTTCAATATTGTCGAGCGCCAGAGTTGAGCCATCGTCTTGTTTCAGCTCGGACAGATCAAGCAGCAGAGTTTTGGCCACGGCTTTGATATTTTGACCGGCTATCGATTCAAGCCCGGAGATATCGGTGGCATTTCTGGCATCGACGTAAAACAGGCGGATGGTTTTGCCGGTAACCGGCGAGCCGGGCGTCTGCGCACCGAGCGCATAGGAGCGTTCGATGGTGATGAACTGGCGATCACCGACGGCAAGCATATCCGTCAGCCCGTTGGTGGCATACAGGCCTGGCACAATTGGCGCGACGGCAACCTGCTCCACCTCATACACATACTCGGCGCCGGGTAACCCGGTGGCAATAGTGAAGGACAGGATGCGTGCGTGCGATCCATTGCCCACAGCGGCTGGCCGACTGTCCTGTGCCAGGCCGTTTTCAGTGGCGGTGTACAACGTGCTGCCATCTTTCGAAATGGTCAGGCTTTCGAAAGCCAAGTTGTCATGTATGCCTTTGTCACCCGATCTGAGCCCGTGTGTGGAACCCGATGGGTGATAGTAATCGGGCACGGCGAAATCGCGTATATGGCTGCCGTCGAGGTTCATCTCGCGCACGGCGGGATTCCGGTACCCGGCTCGACTGCGCCGGCCTTCATCGCTCCAGTAAATCCTGTTGCGAGAGCGATCAAAGCGCAGCCCTTCCGGGTCCACCGTGTTTGTCTCAAAGGCGCCGCCACCCGGCTGCTGGATGGTCGTGACCGCATCAAAGCTCACACCGGCGTAACCGGGCTTGGATGAGCGTTGAAACTTTGCGAGGTCCAGGCTCAATTCATAAAAGCGTGCCGGGTTGATGCTGCTGCGGTCGTCGCTGATGGCAAAGTAACGGCCGCTATTCGCGTTGTAATCCAGGGAAGAAAGGCCACCCACAATGGTGCCATCAAAAGTTGCGCCGCTGGGCACAATCTGCTGACCCAGATAACCCAGGACAAAACCGCCCGCCTGGACTGGCAAAGCCAGTGAGCAGACGGCAAGAAGGATGACACAAATTTTCCGCATGGAATTCAATAGCAAACTTCTTGCTCCAGAAATGGTGCTGGTTCAGGTCAGGTTATAATCGATTCTTTCACATGCAATCTCAGGAGTTATTTTGTTTAAACTCGTTGGCGCCCTGATAGGGTATTACTTCCTCGGAATTCCCGGGGCATTTATTGGTTATTTCTTAGGAAGCATTGTTGACCGTTATAGCGCTTACGGCATGGGCGGCGTTAACCCGCTCAGTAGAGGTCAGCGCCAGACAGTTTTTCTTGAAACTGTTTTTATTTTAATGGGGAAGCTTGCTAAAGCAGATGGTCATATATCGAAAGATGAGATTGCGCATGTCGAACAGTTTATTCAACAACTTGGAATGTCTGCTGAGCATAGACAACAAGCAATTGTTCTTTTTGAACGAGGAGCCGCCCCAGACTTTGATTTTGAGCCGAACTTAAGGAAATTTATGGCCGTTTGTGGCCATACGCATAGCTTGAAACAAATACTGCTGGTCTATCTCATTGTTATGGCTTTGTCTGATGGACGCATTGATTCGGCTGAGGAGCGCTTGCTAATAGATATTGCTCGTCATCTTGGTTATGACCAGGCTGCATTCCAGCACATGCTGGATATGGTTTTAAACCAGTCGCACTTTGCTGGCGGTCAAGCAACCTCTGCCAACGCTTTGGATGATGCTTATAAAGCGTTAGGCGTGAGTAAGGAAAGTAGCGACCAAGAAGTCAAACGGGCTTATCGCAAGTTAATCAGCCAATATCACCCTGACAAGTTAATGGGCCAAGGTGTTCCAGAAGACATGATTGCTGTGGCTACCAAGCAAGCACAGGAAGTGCAGGTCGCTTACGATTTGATTGAAAAGAGTCGTAAGCAATAACCGCTGTCAGACACCCCGTTTATGCGGGTATGTGACCTCCCAAACCAGATTATCGGATTGGGTACCGTCCGCCAATGACCGCGAATCGCCTTATGACCGACAGTCTCAGTTCGACACTGCGCGGACGGCCAATCTTCCTCAAAACAGATGCTCAATGCACCAAGCTCACCGGCACGGCAGTAGCTGCGCAGCAGCAACGAAATGCGGGGAATGCGGCGCAAAATGCCAGTGAAGTGGTATAAGGAACCTCAGGGCTTTACTACTTATCGATGACAGCGCCAGAGCGCATCAGTCAGCGAGGGTCAACCACTCAACATTAGCCAGCCCGGTTTACCGGCATTGGAGCCTCATGAACGACCGCATCCGCATTTTACTCAACCAGATAACGGCTCTCGAAAACGATCTGCAGACAGCACTGCAGGAGCAGCAGACCAGCATGTTCTTCCAGATCAAGGGCAAGCGCATCGAATTCGAAGGTTCCATCCGGCAGGCACACCGCCGGCTCAAGAAAGGATTTTTCCGCTGGCTGGTGACCAACCGCCCGCAGAACCTCATCACCGGGCCTGTCATCTACCTCATGATCTTCCCGCTGCTTATTCTCGATCTGTGTGTGAGCTTCTACCAGGCGGCCTGTTTCCCGATTTACAAAATTGTGAAAGTTAAACGTACCGACTATATCGTGTTTGACCGGCAGCATCTCGGCTACCTCAACTGGATCGAGAAATTCCACTGTACCTACTGTGCCTATGGAACCGGGCTGGTTGCCTATATACGCGAGATCCTCGCGCGAACCGAGCAATATTTTTGCCCAATCAAACACGCGCGCAAGATACTCGGCACCCATGCGCGCTATGCCCAGTTTCTGGATTACGGTGATGCCCCGGACTATGAAGCCAAACTGGAAGAATTCCGCGTCGTACTCAGCAAGATGAAATAAGCCAGGACAGCCTGCTTGCCCTTTTCCACGGCCTGCAGTCGTACATTGACCTGTCATTCCGTTAAGGATAGAGTCGGACACATGAGGAGGTGGGAGTTCCTATCCTTTTCGTAAACCGCCGGAGCAGCAAGGATGGACTTTCTGCCCCGCCGCATATAATCCGCACATGACTAAAAGAGGATAAGGCGAATTCAGGAATGAAGTGCAATTTTGAGTAACGCTGGTTGTGAGGGCGGGATGCGGTAGTATCCATGCCTTTTTGACCAGCCAGTCGAAATTGCA
>JAYSQR010000042.1:0-3467 GCA_043721435.1 Nitrosospira sp.
ATGTCAAGGTGGTGCTCTAACCAGCTGAGCTACGCGCCTGGAAAGGTCGAATTTTAACTGAAACGGCACAGGGCTTCAAATTATAATGCCCGGACGCAACCGAAGCCATGTACAACCCCACAACACCTTTCATGGAAAAGATCCGCTTGTCCAAACTCATGTCCGCACAAGGTCTCTGTTCCCGCAGGGAAGCGGACAGCTACATCGAACGCGGCTGGGTGTTCGTGGATGGCGAGCGCATCACTGAGCTGGGCACAAAGATCTATCCTGCGCAGAAAATCAAACTCGACAAGGCCGCACAAGCGCAGCAACTTGGCCGGGTAACGATACTGCTGAACAAGCCCATCGGCTATGTATCGGGACAGCCGGAACCGGGTTATCAGCCGGCGGTCGCTCTGATCAATCAGGAATCCCGTTTTCATGGCGATCAGTCGCCGCAACGTTTCAGCCCGATGCACTTGAAAGGTTTGGCCCCGGCAGGGAGGCTGGATATCGATTCGCAGGGTCTGCTGGTACTGACGCAAGATGGCCGCATCGCCAAACAATTGATCGGCGCAGATTCCGCGATCGAGAAGGAGTATCTGGTACGGGTACAGGGAACGCTGTCGAAGCAGCAGCTGGATCTGCTGAATCATGGCCTGAGCCTGGACGGCGAGGCGCTGAAACACGCGCAGGTGAGCTGGCAGAACCAGGATCAATTGCGCTTCATTCTGCGGGAAGGCAAAAAACGCCAGATCCGCCGCATGTGCGAACTGGTCGGGCTGAAAGTCACCGGCTTGAAACGCGTCCGCATCGGCCAAATAAAACTGGGTGACCTGCCCGTGGGGAAATGGCGTTATCTGCGGGATAACGAAGAGTTCTAGTCAGGCTGCGTTGCAAATGGAAACTACAAAAAACCTCTACCTCCTGACGTAAGGTAAAATTATCAACCGGAATAAAACCGCATCCGCTGCCACGGCAACGGATGCAATACGACTCAGGAATTGCGAATGATTCTAGTAACAGGCGGCGCCGGGTTCATTGGCGCAAATTTTGTGCTGGATTGGCTGACACAATCCGACGAAGCGATTGTCAATCTCGATGCGCTCACTTACGCGGGCAATCTGCAGAATCTCGCTTCGCTGGCAGCGGATCCGCGGCACATCTTTGTCCACGGCGACATCAGCGATTCCACCCTGGTAGCCGGCCTGCTGGCACAGCATCAGCCGCGCGCGATCATCAATTTCGCCGCCGAAAGCCATGTGGATCGCTCCATTCACGGTCCGGAAGATTTCATCCAGACCAATATTGTCGGCACCTTCCGGCTGCTGGAAACCGTGCGCGCCTACTGGAACGGATTGAACAGCGAGACAAAACAGGGCTTCCGTTTCCTTCATGTCTCGACCGACGAGGTCTACGGCTCACTGACCAAGGATGAACCGGCTTTCAGCGAAACCCGCCGCTATGAGCCCAACAGTCCTTACTCGGCCAGCAAGGCTGCCAGCGATCACCTGGTGCGCGCCTATCATCACACCTACGGCCTGCCGGTACTCACCACCAACTGCTCCAACAACTACGGCCCCTACCATTTCCCGGAGAAACTCATTCCGCTGATGATCGTCAATGCGCTCGCAGGCAAGTCGTTGCCGGTGTACGGCGACGGCCAGCAGATCCGCGACTGGCTGTATGTCAAAGACCATTGCAGCGCCATCCGTCGCGTACTCGCAGCTGGCCGGGTAGGCGAGGTCTACAACATCGGCGGCTGCAACGAAAAACCCAATATCGAAATCGTCCATACCATTTGTGCGCTACTGGACGAACTCCGCCCGCTTCTTCCCACTCCCCACTCCCCACTTACCACTTACCGCTCCCTAATCACTTACGTCACCGACCGCCCCGGCCATGACCGCCGCTACGCGATTGATGCCAGCAAAATCGAGCATGAACTGGGCTGGAAGCCGGCTGAAACCTTCGCAACCGGCATCCGCAAAACCGTACAGTGGTATCTGGACAACCAGAGCTGGGTCAGCAATGTGCAATCGGGCGCTTACCGGACATGGGTCAAGAAGAATTACCAAGGGCGCGGTTGATGAAGATTCTGTTGTTCGGCAAGGGTGGTCAGGTGGGCTGGGAACTGCAACGCAGTCTCGCGCCTCTGGGCGAACTGATCGCTTTGGATGCTGATAGCCGGCAGCCGTGCGGCGACTTCACCCGTCTGGACGACGTTGCCCAGAGCGTGCGCGCAATTGCGCCGGATGTGATCGTCAATGCTGCTGCCTATACCGCAGTAGACAAGGCCGAGAGCGAACCGGAACTGGTCCGCACCATCAATGCGCTGGCTCCGGGCATGCTCGCGCAGGAAGCGCGCAAGCTGGGCAGCTGGCTGATCCATTACTCCACCGACTACGTATTTGACGGCAGCGGCAGCAAGCCCTGGCTGGAAACCGACCCCACCGCACCCTTGAGTGTATACGGTTCCACCAAGCTGGCGGGCGAGGAAGCCATCCGCGCTGCAGGCTGCCACCATCTGATCTTCCGCACCAGCTGGGTTTATGCCGCACGCGGTGGCAACTTCGCCAGAACCATGCTGCGCCTGGCCCAGGAACGTGAGCGCCTGACCGTCATCGACGATCAGATCGGCGCCCCCACCGGCGCCGACCTGCTGGCGGACGTTACCGCCCACGCCATCCGCACAGGCCGGCAGCGGCCGGAACTGTCCGGCCTGTATCATCTGGCTGCCGCAGGCGAAACCTCGTGGCACGGTTATGCCTGCTTCGTGCTGGATCACGCGCGTCAAGCCGGAATCGAACTCAAGACCACCACGGAGAATGTGCTCCCGATACCGACCAGCGCATTTCCCCTGCCCGCCCGGCGGCCCCTGAACTCGCGTCTGGACACCAGTAAACTGCAAACTACCTTCGATTTGCACCTGCCGTTGTGGCAAACTGGCGTGGCGCGCGCACTTAGCGAAATTCTCGAGAAATGACCATGACCCAACGCAAAGGCCTCATTCTTGCCGGCGGTTCCGGCACCCGGCTCTACCCCGTGACCAAGGCAGTCTCCAAGCAATTGCTGCCCATTTACGACAAGCCGATGATTTACTATCCCCTGAGCACACTGATGCTGGCGGGCATACGCGATATCCTCATCATTTCCACACCACAGGATACGCCGCGTTTCGAACAATTGCTGGGTGACGGCAGCGACTGGGGGCTTAATTTGCAATATGCCATGCAGCCCAGCCCGGACGGACTGGCCCAAGCTTTCATCATCGGCAGGGACTTTATCGGCCATCATCCCAGTGCACTGGTGCTGGGCGATAACATTTTTTATGGCCATGACCTGCATATGCAGCTCGAACGCGCCATGCTTGAAACTGAAGGCGCGACCGTCTTCGCCTACCATGTGCAGGATCCAGGACGTTACGGCGTAGTCGCGTTTGACGCCCAGAACCGGGCCACATCGCTGGAAGAAAAACCTTCCCAACC